>NZ_ASSC01000097.1 GCF_000520735.1 Paenibacillus forsythiae T98 | reverse complement strand
CAGCCGCCACTTCTCCAGCATCCGCTCCGCTTTGCCCAGCGTTGCTTCATAGAGCGCCTTAAGCTCTGCGGCGGAAGCATGGGCCGGAACATCGGCCGAGAGCGGGTCTGCGGAGATCGAAGAATGCAGCGCGCAGTACAGCATCTGCTGCTCGTGGTCATAGATCCATACCTCATCCAGCCGCAGCCAGAGATAATCGGGGAAGCCCGGATGATCCTCCGAGACCGAAGGCAGCCGTTCGAGCGAGCGAACCACATCATACGACAGAAAGCCGACGCAGCCTCCCATAAACGGCGGAAGCCCGGCATCATCCGGACGGGGCGCTTTAAAGGGCGCCATCCATTCGCGCAGCACCTCAAGCGGCGCGCCTTCCGGCGCTCCGTATCCGCCCCCGGCCGGACTGCCCGCTTCCGCCGCACCTCCGGCGGAAATCCGCAATACCTTGGCCTGCCCATCCTTGCCGGTAAGCACGGAAGAAGGACAAAGTCCAACGTACGTATAACGCCCTCCCTTTCCGCTTTCCAGCACGACGGAATAAGGCGATGCCATTTCCCATGCCTTCTTCCAGGAGCGGGGCAGTCCGCCCGGGCCAAGCTGTGATCGTATGATCAGAGGCAGGGTATTCCAGCCCTCGCCGGCCCACTGCTCCCATTCCTTCCAACCCGCAACGATCTCCAAGTTCATCCTCCTAAGCGCCTCAGTAGCTATTTGCCTGTCAGTATACTTTATTTTCGGCAATTTTGAAAAGTCTATCCGGAAAGAAGCGCTTATTGGGGCTGGGGAAGACGATTGCCAAATTCAAAGAGCCTTCAACAACCGCTCAAAGGCGGAAGTCAAAGGCTCTCTTCGATACCATAAAGATATAATTCCTGAAAAATAAGGTTTAAGCTTCGTAATTGTACAGCGGCGTGCTGAGGTAACGTTCGCCGTTGCTTGGAACGATCGCAACCACACGTTTGCCGGCGCCCAGTTCTTTGGCAACTTTGATCGCTGCAAAAATTGCGGCTCCCGAAGAAATACCGGACAGGATGCCCTCTTCTTTCGCTACGCGGCGTGCTGTGTCGAACGCTTCGTCATTTTCAACGTGAATAATTTCATCGTATACATTTTGATTCAGAATATCAGGGATAAAGTTGGCTCCGATACCCTGGATTTTGTGAGGGCCCGGTTTGCCTCCCGCAAGAATTGGCGAAGCCGCAGGCTCAACCGCGTAAACCTTAATGTCCTGATATTTGGCTTTCAGCACTTCGCCGGCGCCGGTAATCGTTCCGCCTGTACCAATACCGGCGATGAAAGCGTCCAGCGACCCGCCGATCGAATCGATGGCTTCCACGATTTCCGGTCCTGTCGTTTCGCGGTGAATCTTGACGTTGGCCGGATTCTTGAACTGCTCGGCAACAAAGTAGCTCGGGTTCTCGGCCAGAATGGCCTCGGCCTTCTTGACTGCGCCGTTCATGCCTTCCGATCCCGGTGTCAGAACCAGTTCAGCGCCATAAGCGCGAAGCAGGTTGCGGCGCTCCAAGCTCATTGTCTCAGGCATAACGATAATGGCTTTGTACCCTTTAGCCGCTGCTACCATGGCCAGTCCGATCCCCGTATTGCCGCTGGTTGCCTCCAAAATCGTGTCTCCCGGTTTCAGACGGCCTTCCTTCTCGGCTTCTTCGACAATGCTGACCGCAATCCGGTCCTTAACGCTGGAGCCCGGGTTCTGGTATTCGAGCTTCACATAGATTTCTGCGGCGCCTTCCGGCACGATCCGGTTCAGGCGAACAAGCGGAGTACCTCCAATTAGTTCAGTTACGTTGTTGACCACTTTAGACATGAGCAAAAACCTCCTTAGAATAATAAACGAGATAAATGAATACATAACTTGTGACATATGTCTTCAGCATTTGCCCCTTGGGTCATCAGCGGCGGCCTTGAATCTAATATGGTCATACCGGATCTGCTCCCGAAAGTGCAGGAAACGCCGCACGCCAAGCCGCGCGCTGCACAGCAGGGATGCAAACTGCCATGCTATTCCGACTAAATCAGTAGGTTTTACATTAATCTCATCTTATCAATCTTGCAGTCCCTTGTCAATATCTATTGCAGCGCCATATTTGGCACGGAGATCATTTTCGACCTTCTGCAGCGGCGGAGCCTGATCAAGAGCAAGTTCCATGCGGATTTGCTCTCTTATTTCGCGCTCGCTCGGCATCTTCGGAACGGTTACTCTATCCGTCCGAATCACGGCATAGCCGCCCTCTACCTGAAATGGACCGGCAACAGCGCCAGGGTCCAGATCCGCCGCCGTCTGAAGCATCTCCTGCGGCCAAAAAGGATTATCTTCCTCCACCGTGCCGATCCGGCCTCCGCGAAGTCTGCTGTCCTCATCAATCGAAAGCGCCTCTGCCAAATCGGCGAAATTTTCACCGTCTTCCAATCGGTCCATCACCCGCTGCGCATCCCTTTCGGTATTTACCTTGATGATTGACAGCTCGATCTCCCTAACCGGACGAAGAAGGCCCGGGTCCTGCTCCAAATACTTGTCGATTTGCTCGTCTCCAATTACAATTCCGGCCGTTGCCACCGCTTGCAGCAGAAGCCTGTACCAGGTTTCTTCCCGGACTTCCTCCCTGGACATGCCAAGCTCCGTTTCCATCTGCGAGTAATACAGCTCCTCCGAGCCGTATCCGGAAGCCGCCGTCTGCAATTCCCGTTCAACCTCCTGCTCCGGGACGGTAATTCCGAGTCTCTTGGCTTCGGTCTCCACCGCGATCCGGTTAAGCATGGCAAGCAGCACCTCGTCGCCATGCCGCTTTTGCAGCTCCTCTCTCCACTGCCGCAGCGAAATGGATTGGCCGGCCACCTTCGCTATAATTTCTCCATCGTCGTCGTTCCCGTTCGTTCCCTTTCCCTTGCGCCATTCCCATACCAGAAGGACGGAAAGCAGCAGGACGAACCCGGCCAGAACGAAAACCAACTTGCGCAAAGCGCACTCCTGTCTTGTCATCCCCACACGATCCTATTTCGCTTGATTGAGAATTTCCAGCAGCTCGGCCTTGTCAAAAGCATAGGCTTCGTTGCAGAAATGGCATACCACCTCGGCCTGGCCGTCTTCCTCGATCATCTGCTCCAGCTCATGCCGTCCGAGGCTCAGAAGCGTCTGCTCCACCCGCTCGCGGGAGCAATGACACTGAAACCGGATCTCCATTTCATCCAGCACTTCCGTGTCCGGCAAAATTTGGCGCAGCATTTCCTCCGGCTCCATGCCCTGATCCAGCAGCGCCGTGACCGAAGGCAGCGCGCCAAGGCTTCTCTCGATTTCCGTAATCTCCTCATCGCTAAGGCCCGGCAGCAGCTGAATGATAAATCCGCCGGCCACCTTGACGCTGTTATCCGCCTCAACCAGCACGCCCAGTCCCACTGCGGAATTCGTCTGCTCGGAGACGGCAAAGTAATAAGTAAAATCATCGCCAAGCTCGCCGGAAACAATCGGCACACTACCCCGGTAAGGCTCCTTCAGACCCAGATCCTTGATCACATGGACAAAGCCCTCGGTTCCAACCGCTCCCGCCACGTCCAGCTTGCCGAGACTATTGCTTGGCAGATGGACATGAGGATTCTGGACGTAGCCGCGTACCTCGCCGGACGCATTGGCCTCCGCGACGATCTGCCCGATCGGACCGCCGCCCTTGACCTGAATATTAATCATTTCCTTGCCCTTGAGCATAGCGCCCATCATGGCGGCCACCGTAACTGTACGTCCGAGCGCGGCCGTGGCTGTCGGATACGTATCATGCCTCCGCTGAAGCTCGGCCGTAAGCTCCGTCGTGCGAACCGCAAAAGCCCGTACCCTGCCGTCAAACGCCGTACCCCGTATCAACCGGTCTTTTTTATTTTGCATGGGTGCTAAGCCCTCCTGTTATGAATGGAATCTCGATGCTACTTATTGCGGTCATAAATAATGCGCAGCCCCTCCAGCGTGAGCATCGGGTCGACCTCGTCAATGCAGTCCGTCTCGCCCGCAATCAGCGGCGCCAGTCCTCCTGTCGCGATGACCTTCAGTCTGGGAGCGTTCATCTCGGCCTTAATGCGCCTTACAATGCCTTCCACCTGTCCCGCGTAACCGAAGATAATTCCGGCCTGCATTGCATGCACCGTATTTCGGCCAATGACTTTCTTCGGCTTCTCCAGCTCGATTCTCGGCAGCTTCGACGCTCTCTGATATAACGCCTCGGTAGAAATGCCGATCCCCGGCACAATGGCGCCGCCAAGATAATTGGCATTCGCATCGATGCAGTCAAAGGTCGTGGCGGTTCCAAAGTCGACGACAACAAGCGGGCACTGATAGCGTTCAATGGCGGCCACCGCGTTCACGATACGGTCCGCGCCGACCTCCCGAGGATTCTCGTAACGCAGATTGAGCCCGGTCTTGATTCCGGGCCCCACCACGAACGGCTCTTTGCCGATATATTTGACACACATTTCGACGATCACATGCACAAGCGGGGGGACGACGGAAGAAATAATGACTCCTTCCACATTTTTAACGGACAGACCCGACATATTAAACAAATTGTAAATCAAAATCCCGTACTCATCCGCGGTCGCCTGCCGCGCCGTGCTCAGCCGGAAATGGTGCAGGAGTTCCCGCTGTCGGTACACCCCGAGCACAATATTCGTATTGCCGATATCCACGGCCAGCATCATGACAAGCCGCCCTCCTTCTTCTCATTCAGATCCAGACTGATGTCCAAGCTGGAAAAGGAATAAGTGAGCCGTCCGACGGAGATGACATCGACGCCCGTTTCCGCGATGCCCCGCACCGTTTCCAGTGATACATTTCCCGAAGCCTCCGTCTTTACATGCGGCGCCTTCGTCTTAATTTTACGCACAGCCTCTGTCATTAATTCAAGAGACATGTTGTCCAGCATAATAATATCCGCGCCTGCGGCCAGCGCTTCTTCCACCTGTTCCAGGCTTTCCGTTTCCACTTCGATCGTCATGGTATGGGGAATATTGGCCCGGGCTCTGCTGACGGCCTTCTCTATACCCCCGGCGCCTTTAATGTGGTTATCCTTGATCATAACGGCATCGTATAAGCCATAGCGGTGATTCGCTCCCCCGCCGATGCGCACCGCATATTTCTCCAGCATCCGGTGTCCGGGTGTGGTCTTGCGGGTGTCCACCAGTCTTGCCGGCAATCCACCCAGCGCCTGCACGAACGAGGCCGTCCGCGTCGCCACACCGGAGAGCCGCTGCATCAAATTCAGGGCCAGCCGCTCACCCGTCAAAATCGCGTGGGTGCTCCCCTCCACTTCCGCAATTACGGTTCCCTTGGCCACACGCTCGCCTTCCTTCACGAATGAAGTAAAGGACAGCCCCGGATCGACAACCTCGAACACAAGTTCCGCGACGGGAATGCCGCAAATGACACCTTCTTCTTTGACATGAATAATTCCTTTGGATTGATGTCCGGGCGCAATCGTCGTCAGTGTGGTCACATCGCCGGAACCGACATCCTCCTTCAGCCAGTTCTTGATGGATTGCACCAGCTGTTCGTTATATCCGTTAAACATCATCGCCTGTCTCCTCCACTATGCCCAGCTCACGTATCTGGAGCAAATGCTTGCGCCAATGCTCATCATCCCGCTGTGGAAAATCTTCCCGATAATGGGCTCCCCTGCTCTCCTCGCGCGCCAGCGCCGATTCCGTAACAAGCAGGCTGCAGGTCAGCATATTGGCAAATTCATATTCTTCACGTTTGGTGAGCGCCCCTCCAAAAATCGGCAGCTGCCGCTTCAGCTCTTCGTGCCCTTTGAACAGCATCTCTTCATTCCGCCGCAGTCCGACATAGCGAACCATGATCTTCTGCAGCTTCAGGCGACGTTCCACGATAGCCTGCGTTGAATGCTCATGGCGGCCCAGATGACAGCCCGCAGATAGCTCTGTCTTGTCCAACTTCGGCAGGCTGCGTATCCGCTCGACAATGCGATGTCCGAAGACGACCGCTTCCGAGAGAGAGTTGCTGGCCAGCCGGTTCGCGCCGTGAACTCCGGTGGATGAAACTTCCCCGCAGGCAAAAAGCCGCCGAATGCTGCTTTCTCCATTCAGATCGGTCTTGATTCCCCCCATCATATAGTGCGCGGCCGGAGCGACCGGAATCCAGTCGCTTGTAATGTCCAGCCCGTAGCTGATGCAGGTCTGATAGATCGTCGGGAACCGGCGCTTCACCATTTCCTCGGATTCATGGGTAATGTCCAGGTATACAAAGGTTGATTTCGTCTCTTCCATCTCGCTGACAATCGCCCGGGCGACGATATCGCGGGGCGCGAGCTCCAGCAGCTCATGATACCGCTCCATAAAGCGCTCGCCCCGGATATTGCGCAGCACCGCCCCTTCGCCCCGCACCGCCTCCGAAATCAGAAATCGGGGAGCGCCGGGATAACTGAGGGCGGTCGGATGGAATTGAATGAACTCCATATCCCGGATATGCGCCCCCGCCCGGTAAGCAATCGCGACACCATCGCCTGTCGCAACCTCGGGATTGGTCGTATAGCGGTACAGTTGACCCGCTCCGCCTGAACAGAGAATGGTCGCGTCTCCTTTCAGAAAGAGGCGCTCTCCGCTTGGCTTCTGCACTAGCGCTCCGATACACTCGCGGTCTTCGGTCACCAGGTCGATCACATAATGGTCATCCCACACTTCAATATTGTGGTGTTCCAATACCTGCTGCACCAGCGCCCGGACAATTTCATAGCCGGTTGCGTCTCCGTTGGCATGCAGAATCCGCCGGTGGCTGTGCGCTCCCTCCTGTGTCAGTGCCAGAACGCCGTTCTCCTTGTCAAACAGCGTTCCAAGCCGGATCAGTTCGCGCACGCCATACGGCCCTTCATTAACCAGTGTATCTACAGCAGCCGAGGAACATAGTCCGGCCCCGGCCATCAGAGTATCCTGCCGATGGTACAGCGGCGAATCGTCTTCCGCGATTACGGCGGCGATGCCTCCCTGGGCATACCGCGTGTTGCTCTCCATCAGCGATTTCTTCGTAATCATTATGACCCGCCGGTCTTCGCTGGCCTTGATGGCTGTGAACAGTCCGGCGATGCCGGAACCGATGACTATGCAATCCGTTTCTACGGTGGGAAGCTCCCGCAGGTCGAAATCAACCAAATACTGTGGAATCATGACCGCTTTTCACCTGTTTCAATGAAAGAGTAGCGCATGCTACCTGACTTGTAGCATGCGCTCTAGGGATTGTCTGGCTTTGTCTGCGACAGCGGGCGGCACATAAATCTGCGGCTTCATCGTCTCCAGGCATTTCACCAGTTTTTTGAGATTGTTGACTTTCATGTTGGGACAAACCAGGAACTTGGAAGCAAAATGGAAATGCTTGTCCGGGCTGTCCTTGCGGAGCTGGTAGCCCGTCCCGTCCTCTGTCCCGACAATAAATTCCTGACGGTCCGACTTTTTGCAATAATCGATAATGGCCGTCGTGCTGCCTACAAAATCGCCCATAGCCACGACCTCCGGACGGCATTCCGGATGGACCACGAACTGGGCATTCGGATATTTGGCCTTCATTTCCACAACATCCTTGACGGTAAGCATATCATGCGTGTTGCAGTAGCCTTCCCAGATAATCAGCTTCTTGCCGGTCTTCTCCTGAACGTAGTTCCCCAGATTCTTGTCCGGAACCCAAATAATCTCCTCCGCGTCCAGCGACTCGATGACCCGGACGGCATTGGCGGAGGTACAGCATATATCGGTCTCCGCTTTAATTTCGGCAGAGGAGTTGATATAGGTAACCACCTTGGCATTCGGATGCTTCGCTTTCAGCTTGCGAAGACCCTCCACGTTGACCATATCGGCCATAGGGCAGCCCGCGCGTTCGTCGGGAATAAGCACCGTCTTGTCCGGAGCCAGGATCTTGGCGCTCTCACCCATAAAATGAACGCCGCAGAATACGATAACCTCCGCTTCCGTCGCCGCAGCCTTTTGAGCCAGCAAAAAAGAGTCGCCGCGAAAATCGGCAACCTCCTGAATTTCATCGCGCTGATAATAGTGAGCCAAGATGATGGCATTCCGTTCCTTCTTAAGCTGTTCGAGACGTTCACGCAGTTGACGGTTTTGTTCTTGCTTGCGCTCCAGCGCCAGAGCTTCCACGGTATACGTTCCCCCTTATGTCTTAGCGGCATATTCACCGGTATATCAAATCTGTACATGACCCCGATTGTATGAAGAAATTCAGCTTCATGTAAACGATATAAAGTTCGTAATATTTATCACTAATGTACACAACGTTCCTTGCCGTGTCAATCTAGTGGATACGCTCTTACAGAAAGCGGCAACCTCCGGGGACCTGCTTCGTCATGACCGATAAGAAACGGCTGCGCCGTCCTTTCAGGGACGGTACTGTTTATCGTAAAGTACAAGACTAAAGAATACGCGCGCCGCTTATTACTGTCTTATATTTAAAAAATCCGGAGAACAGATTCGTTCTCCGGATTGTTTGGATGCCTGCCCTGCGGCAGAGTATCGGATCAGCTCAGGCTTGCTCCGCCGCCCTTGCCCTCGTCATTTCCGCCCTCTCCGTCTTGCGGATTGTTTGGAATGTCTTTGGGTGAATCTCCAAGCGTAGCTTGAGGCTCATCGGTCTTGCCCTGAATGCGGACTTTGACATCGCCGATGGAATCAATGACCGGCTCCGCGCCTTCATTCACGGCGCCCTGACCGTCCACCGGCTTGCCGTCTTCAGTCAGATAGCCCTGCTCGATCAACTCCTTGATCTGATCCAGCTCAAGCGTCTCTTTCTCCAGCAGCGTGCCCGCGATGAGGTGCATTTCCTTCGAGTGTTTCTTCAACAGCTCTCTGCATCGCTCATAGCATTCCGTGATGAAACGCTGCATTTCCTGATCAATCTCGTAAGCGATTGAATCACTGTAATTCTGCTCGTGCCCGATATCACGGCCCAGGAAGACCTGGCCTTGGGAAGTACCGAACTGCATCGGACCGAGCTTCTCGCTCATGCCGTATTCCATAATCATGCTGCGCACGATGCGCGTAGCCTGCTGGAAGTCGCTGTATGCGCCCGTACCGATCTCGCCGATGAACATTTCCTCGGCTACCCGGCCGCCGAGCAGCCCGGTTACTTTATCAAGCAGCTCCTGCTTCGTAACGAGCATGCGGTCTTCTTTCGGAAGCATAATGACGTATCCGCCGGCGCGTCCGCGCGGAATGATCGTTACCTTGTGAACCATATCGGCATGCTCCAGGAAGTATCCGGCGATCGTATGCCCGGCTTCATGGTAAGCGACGATCCGCTTCTCGCGGTCGCTGATTACGCGACTGCGCTTCTCGGTGCCGACGATGACGCGGTCAATGGCTTCATCCACTTCCCGCATGGAGATATCCTTGCGGTTGCGCCGGGCGGCGAGCAGCGCCGCTTCGTTCAGCAGATTTTCCAGATCCGCGCCGGTGAAGCCGGTTGTGCGCTTGGCAATGACGTCAAGCTTCACGTCCTTGGTCAGCGGCTTGTTGCGGGAATGAACCTTCAGCACAGCCTCGCGTCCCTTCACATCAGGGCGGTCAACCGTAATCTGACGGTCAAAACGTCCCGGACGGAGCAGCGCGGGGTCAAGAATATCGGCGCGGTTCGTGGCGGCGACAATGATAATGCCTTCATTTCCGCCGAAGCCGTCCATTTCGACGAGCAACTGGTTGAGCGTCTGCTCGCGTTCGTCATGCCCGCCGCCGAGTCCGGCGCCGCGCTGGCGGCCGACCGCATCGATCTCGTCGATGAAGATGATGCAAGGCGCGTTCTTCTTCGCGTTCTCGAACAGGTCGCGCACCCGCGAAGCCCCGACGCCGACGAACATTTCCACGAAGTCGGAACCGGAGATGCTGAAGAACGGCACACCGGCTTCGCCTGCCACCGCGCGGGCAAGCAGTGTCTTACCTGTACCCGGAGGACCTACGAGCAGAACCCCTTTAGGAATGCGCGCGCCCACGGCGGCGAATTTCCGGGGATCTTTCAGGAATTCCACGACTTCGACAAGCTCCTGCTTCTCTTCGTCGGCCCCGGCAACATCTTCAAAGGTAACCCGCTTCTTCTCTTCATTGTAGAGACGGGCTTTGCTCTTGCCGAAATTCATTACCTTGCCGCCCCCGCCCTGCGCCTGATTGAACAGGAAGAAGAACAGGATGAACATAATAACAAGCGGAATGATCGAAGACAGGAAGGTCAGCCAGATGCTGTCTCCCTCCATTTTCTTCTGGACAAAGGGTATGTTGTTGCTTTGACTGGCCGCAGTCAATTCTTCGATAGCAGCGTCCGTAGGAGGAATATATGTGGAGAAGCTTTGCGATTTAGCCCATTCCGGTTTCTCTCTATAAGAGCCGGTTACCAAAAAGGCGTTACTTTCGAACTGAACCGTCAAATCCTTCACATTGTTACTCTTAAGCTCCTGCCGTAACTGGTCATATCTGGGGAAATCGGCGGCTTCATTTCCATTGCTGACGAATTGGACAATGCCCACCACGACTAGAAATAAAATCAAATAAAAACCAGAATTTCGGATGAACCGATTCATCCCCTACCTCCTCTCGCAACACTTAAGTTATTGTACCATAGCCTGTCGGAGCACCTCAAACGCGAGGCGACTTCAGGTAAATGTCCGGAAGACCAGGGTTGTAAATGAATTATTTTGAGTAGACCTCCGGCTTCAATACCCCGATGTAAGGGAGATTCCGATACTTTTCGGCATAGTCCAGTCCGTATCCCACAATAAATTCATCAGGAATGACAAAACCGGTATAATCTGCCTCCAGGCTTACGGTGCGACCCGCCGGTTTATCGAATAGGGTCACGACGGAAACGGAAGCGGCGTTGCGGTTGCGGAGCAGCTCAATCAGATAACTCAGCGTAAGGCCGCTGTCGATAATATCCTCAACGATCAGCACATGGCGGCCATCGACCGGAACGTCAAGATCCTTGATAATTTTCACTACGCCCGAAGATTTGGTTGTCGCGCCATAGCTGGATACGGCCATGAAATCCATCTCGACCGGCACTGTAATGACTTTAACCAAATCGGCCATAAAAATAAACGCACCCTTCAGCACGCAAATGACCAACGGGTTGCGCCCCTCATATGCATCGCTCAGCTTGGCGCCAAGCTCCTTGACTCTCTGTTGAATTTCTTCTTCGCTGATCAAAATCTCCTGGATATCGTTCTGCAACCTGCGAACCTCCTAAGTTATACTATGAAAAACTGTCTGCGGCCATTACGGTTTGCTCTACAGGTCTTCAAGCGACAGCAGCAGAACCGAAGCCGTATGATCCCCGACGGCGGCATGCACCGAACGGCGAATGCCCGGAATCCAGACAATGTTTCCGAGTCCGTCGCATACAAGGGGAATGCGTGAACGCTCGGTAGAAGGTATTTTGTCATCAATGTAAATATCTTTTACCTTTTTGCTTCCGTTTAATCCCATGACTTTTATGGTATCTCCAGGCAGCCGGGAACGAATCGTTAACGGAAAGACCAGCTCATTGTAATCGAACCGGGCCGACAGCCTGCCGGCAACTCTCCTCGAAATCGCTTCATTCTCGCTCTCCGCCAATGTCATTACGAGCGCCTTGCCAATCTCCTCAAGCTCAAGACGGGGCTGGGGCGAAGGCAGACGATAGGCGTAGCTTGCCTGATGATCCAAAGGAGCGGACAAGAAATAAATGGTATTATACTGCCGAAGACAGGTCAGGCCGCGCCCCAAATCAAGACTCCATGCGGTGGGCATATCTTGGAGTATTCCCCGCCGCACAGCTTCGATCTTCGGAAAATCGGTTTCCGGCGTATCCGCCGACAGATAATTTAATATTAGTTTAATCAAACGCCGTTGTAAAGCGGAGGGCACGGCGGCAAAAGCCTCTCTGCGGAGCGTGTATTTGCCCTGTTCCTGGCGGACGATCTCGGCAAAGCATCCCGCAGCCGCCTCTTCCATAAAATCATTCTCGGCCCCGGCGATTTCCGCCAGCTGCGTCAGCGACCGGTCCAGTCTCGGGCTATAGCCCAGCAGGAAAGGAAGCACCTCCAGCCTGACCGCGTTGCGTCTGTACTTGGTCTGCGCGTTGCTGGGATCTTCAGCGTAGGGATAGCCCCTCCGCCGGCATGCATCGACAAGCGCCGCCTTGTTAATACGAAGGAACGGGCGGATAAGTTCCACGTTTTTTTCCGTTCTTTTGAAGCGCATTCCCGCAAGCCCCGGCAGGCCGCTGCCCCGCAAAAGGCGCATCAGAACCGTCTCGGCCTGGTCACCCGCATGATGGGCCAGCGCGACGGAACGCGCGCCATGGCGCCGGGCCGTATCGATCAGGAAGCGGTAGCGCTTCTCCCTTGCCGCTTCCTGCGGGCCGAGCCCGCTTTCCTTCATAAAGGAAGGAATATCGAACTCGGCAAGCTCAAAGGGAATTCCAAGCTCCTCGGCCATGCGCCGCACAAGCTCCGCCTCCTGCGCCGATTCGGCGCGGAACCCGTGGTTCACATGGGCGCAAATCAGCGTCAGCGGCATTCGGCTCCGGGATATTTCATGCAGAACATGCAAAAGAGCCACAGAATCCGGCCCTCCGGACACTGCGACTACAATGGCGTCTCCCGGTCGCCATAGCCCATGTTCGGCTGCGGCTTCCATCACCGATTCCACCAGTTCATTCCACTCGACCATATCCGGCTTCCTTTCCTGCCCGGCTGCGGCTTCCCGCGGCTGGATGACAGCATGAATCGGCATGCCGTCTGTATGTATAATCATAGAATATTAAAACCGATAAATCCAGTAGACGGTAAAAGCCAGCAGGCCAAGCGACAGCGCAAAGGCGCCCGTCAGCCAGC
>NZ_ASSC01000096.1 GCF_000520735.1 Paenibacillus forsythiae T98 | reverse complement strand
CTTTTCGAGGCTTGGCCGAAGCTGCCGACCGGGTTCCCGGATCGGACGGAATATGCTGCACTGCCTCGATGCTGGCTTGAAGCGCGGCCATCAGATCGATAACATTCGTTTCCTGCCGCGCCGGAGCGATGCGGATTTCTTCGCCGGCCACTTTGCTGGAGATCAGATCGAGCATTCGCTGGCGGTAATCATCCGTATATTTTTGCGGTTCGAACGGAGTCGAGAGCTGTGAAATGAGCAGCTTGGCCATATCCAGCTCCTTGTCGTTTACCGCTCCGGCTTCCGGCAGACTCGGGACCTGCGAAATGGGCCGGATCTCGTCCGGATAGAACATCGTTTCAATGGAAAGGCAGTTCTCCAGCACCCGAATCGCCGCAAGGCTGCTTTTGGAACGGATGGATATTTTGGCGACGCCGATTTTTCCCGTCTGGCGCATCGCCTCCATCAGCAGCCGGTAAGCGCCGGCGCCTGCCTGATCGGGGGACAGGTAGTACGTTTTTTGGAAATAGATCGGATCGATTTCCGTTAAATCCACAAAGTCGAGAATCGTAATATTCTTGGTGCTTTCTTCGGTCAGCGCGTCGAGCTCTTCCTTGTCGAAGATCACAAATTTCCCTTTCTCATACTCATAGCCTTTGCCAATTTCCTCCCAGGCCACTTCCTTGTCACAGACGGGACATTTGCGCACATAGGACAGGGGGCTGCCGCATGCTTTGTGAATATAGCGCAGCGATACATCTTTATCCTCGGTGGCCGAGAACATTTTGACCGGCACATGCACAAGTCCGAAGCTGATGGCGCCTTTCCAAACGGTATGCATTCCAGTAACACCTCGTTTTCTTAAAAAGTTTTCGTTATTTCGCCTTATGGAGGTTTTGAAAAAATTCCGCTTTGGCTTAGTATGGGCCAGGGGTGTCTTTTTACCCCTTGAATAATTTCGGTTGCGCCGGTCCTTCGAATAGATTGATTCTCCGCTGGGGAACTTAAGCTTTGTCCGGCTTCGGCAGATTTTTAGAACGGGTGAGGGCAGGAAGGAAGATGCGGATGGGCAGCGGCGAACGGCAGGAACAAGAGAGCGGTCCGGAAATACCGGCAGCGGCCGTGGACTGGGAAGAGCTTACCGCCCGGCGGCGGGAGGATGAGATCGTTCCGGGCACGGACCGGTTGGACCCGGATCAGCTTACAAGGGAGGAATAAAGGAATGGACATACAACGGGCGCAGGATATTTTTGCTTCCAAAGACAACATCGCTGTACAGCTTGACGGGGAGCCTGTATGGATTGAGCATGTGGATGCGGCGAACGGCATGGCGACGGTTCAGGTCGGCTCGCGGCCAACCAATGTGCATACGGTCAGCGTGGACCGGCTGGAAGAGCGGAAGAACTGAGGGCCTTTCGGGCAGAACGAGAAACGGCGCCGTCCTTACATAAGGACAGAGCAGCCGTTTTTTTCTTGTATAGACATAGAGGTTGATGCTGTTATAATTTTTGTAATATTAGATCCAAAGAAATGAGCTGATGATTTGAGACCGTTGCTGCTAGGCGTCTGTTCGGCGCTGTTTTTTGCCATCACCTTTGTATTGAACCGCAGGATGGAGCTGTCTGGGGGAAGCTGGGCCTGGAGCTCCTCGCTGCGGTATTTCTTCACACTGCCCCTTCTGCTGGCTCTGGTCGCCGGCCGCCGCAGGCTGAGGCCGCTTCTGAAAGAAATGGCGGACAAGCCCTGGTCCTGGCTGCTGTGGGGCACGGTCGGCTTCGGCCTCTTCTACGCTCCGATTACCTTCGCGGCCGCTTATGCCCCGGGCTGGCTGACGGCCGGAACGTGGCAGATTACGATTATTTCCGGCTCCCTGCTGGCGCCGCTGTTCATAACCCGGATACAAGGGCCTCAAGGCGCCGTGGCCGCAAGGGGCAAGATTCCGCTTCGCGGACTCGGGCTGTCCCTGATTATTCTGGCGGGTGTCGCGCTGCTTCAACTGGAGCACGCCCAGAAGCTGTCGGTCTCGCAGGTGCTGCTCGGCGTCGTGCCCGTCCTCATCGCTTCCTTCGCCTACCCGCTCGGCAACCGCAAGACCATGGAGCTTTGCGGCGGAAGGCTTGACGTATTTCAGCGCATTCTGGGTATGACGCTGGCCAGCATGCCGTTCTGGCTGGCGGTCGCGCTGTTTGGCTGGATTGGCTCCGGGCCTCCTTCCGAAAGCCAGCTCGCACAATCCCTGGTCATCGCGCTCTCCTCGGGCATCGTGGCGACGGTGCTGTTCTTCCGGGCCACCGATATGGTCAGGCACAGCATGACGGGGCTGGCTGCGGTGGAGGCCACGCAGTCGCTGGAGGTGCTGTTTGCCCTGCTCGGAGAGATGCTTATCCTGTCCACTCCGGCGCCGTCTCTTGTTTCCTGGACCGGAATTGCCATCATTATTATCGGTATGATCCTGCACAGTTTATTCTCCCATGCAAGACCCGCGAAGCGCCCGGTAAGTCGGAATGAGACGAAGAGCATTTCTTCGGCGCGGTGAGAGGACGGCTTTCGGGCGTATTGCGGTAAGGCTGTGGGACCGATATAATAAAAAATATTCAAAATTTCGGACGATAGCTGCGGATACGCCGCTCTGTCAAAGGATGGTTGTTGCAGTTGGAAAATAATCCGGAAGAGGTATTTACCTTTCATTCCCGCAGTCTGCGGGAGACCGAAACATTGGCGGAGGAACTGGCCGCCGCGGCCGGGCCGGGCTGGGTCATCGGACTCGACGGCGATCTGGGCGCGGGCAAAACCGCGTTCTCGCAGAGCTTTGCCCGGCATCTGGGGGTTCAGGGCATTGTCAGCAGCCCTACGTTCACCATTATCAAGGAATATGCGGGACGTGTTCCGCTGTACCATATGGATGTATACCGGCTGTCGGCCGATGAGGCGGACGAGCTTGGTCTGGACGAATATTTCTACGGGCAGGGAGTCTGCCTGGTGGAATGGAGCAGCATTATTTCGGACCTGATGCCCGAGCGGCATTTGCACATCCGCCTGGAGACGACCGGGCCGGAGGAGCGCGTGATTACAGTAACCGCGGCAGGGGAGCCTTATGAGGGCGTCTGCCGCGCTCTGAGACAGAAGTGGGGTTATAGCAAGCATGACGAATGCAAATAATCAGCCGCGCAAGCGGTTTTTGGCGCTGGATACGGCGACGGCAACGCTCGGCGTGGCGGTGACTGAAGGCGGCAGGGTGCTGCATGAAATCAATGCGTCGGGAGAGCGCAATCATTCCGTGCATCTTCTGCCGATAATCGGCGAGGCGCTGCAGGCTACGGGCGGAAGCGCAAAGCTGGACGGCATTTCCGTCGGTGTAGGGCCGGGCTCTTATACGGGAACCCGGATCGCCATCACGGCGGCGAAGTCGCTGGCGTGGGGCTGGAAGCTGCCCGTCGCCGGCGTGTCCACGCTGCACGCGCTGGCTTGGGGCGGCTGGAACGCCGGCGCGGAAAGCCCGGAGGAAGACGCCGCCGGGAACGTCTCATCCACAGCGGGCAGCGCGCCGGACTGGATTGTTCCGCTGCTCGATGCGCGGCGCGGTCAGGCGTACACGGCGCTGTT
>NZ_ASSC01000095.1 GCF_000520735.1 Paenibacillus forsythiae T98 | reverse complement strand
CGGAGCCGTAGGAGGCGCCGGCTCTGGCGGCGGCAATGCCGGCCTCGTTGGCGGCCAGCACGGCATCGTAGATGCGGACCAGCTCGTTGTCCGTCCGCTCCACGGCGAAGGTGCGGGTGATGTCGGAGGCATAGCCGTCCGCGAACACGCCGAGATCGAACATCAGCAGGTCGCCGGGCGCGATCCGGCGGCTGCCGGGAACGCCGTGCGGGAGGGCGGTATTGGGCCCGGACAGCACCATCGTATCGAAGGAGGGTCCGGCGGCGCCGAGCTTTTTCATCAAATATTCCAGCTCCGCGACAAGCTCGATTTCGCTGACCCCTTCCTTCACATGGGCAAGCCCCTGGCGCAGCACCTCCTCCACCAGCTCGGCGGCATGCTCCATGCGCTTGATCTCCTCCGGCGATTTGACGGCGCGCATCCGGCGCAGAAGCGGGCCGATGTCCGCGAAGCTGTCCGCAGGCGCGGCCTTCGACAGACGCTCGAAGCGCGCCACCGTGACATGCTCCTTCTCGATGCCCAGCTTTCCGGCCTTGGGTCCGAGATGATTCTTCAGGAGGTTGTAAGGATCATCCGTATCGCTGTGCGTGACGATGGCAGGGACGGTCGATGAGGCATGAGCCGATTCGGCGTCAAGCGCGGGCACGATGAGCACCGGCTCCTCGCCGCGGTTCAGCAGCAGACCGAGAAACCGCTCATGCGGATTACTGGCAAAGCCGGTCAAATAGTATACATGCTTGGGATCGGTAACCAGCAGGGCGTCCAGCCCTTCCGGGGCCATTTCCCGTTCGAGTCGTTTCAGAGCTTCATTCATGCGTACATTGCTCTCCCTTCCATTCACGATAACCAAAATGGCAATGAAACCATTATAGAACAATAAGGGAAGAGACGCACGGGCGGCGGAAGTCCCGCAGAAGCCGATGCTCCGCTTCGTTATGAATTGACTTTCAAGGCCGCTATGGATTACTTTGAATCTAGCGTCAAAATCGGTTCGCGGCCAGAATGGAGGAATGAAGAATGGAATGGCGGAAGAGCCATATCGGAGACGCAACGCTGGACGATCTGCCGGGCATTGTGGCTATTTATAACTCCACGGTGGCGGGACGGATGGTTACGGCTGACCTTGAACCCGTCAGCGTGGAAGACCGGCTCGGCTGGTTTCATGAGCACAGCGGCGGCCACCGCCCGCTCTGGGTGCTCAGACATGAAGGGGAAGTTGCCGCCTGGCTTAGCTTTCAGTCGTTTTACGGGCGGCCTGCGTACAATGGAACGGCGGAAATCAGCATTTATGTAGGTGAAGAATACAGAGGAAGCGGAGCCGGAAGCCTGCTTGTTGACAAAGCGATTGAGGAATGCGGACGGCTGGGCATCCACAGTCTGGTCGGGTTCGTGTTCGGGCATAACGGGCCCAGTCTGGGGCTGCTGGAGAAATTCGGGTTTGAGCGCTGGGGGCTTCTGCCCGGAGTAGCCGATATGGATGGCATCATGCGCGATC
>NZ_ASSC01000094.1 GCF_000520735.1 Paenibacillus forsythiae T98 | reverse complement strand
TTGACGGTGACATGCACCGGCGATTTTTCGATGATTTGGCATTCCGTCGCATCCAGATAGTCCATTACATGCTTTTGCACCTGCTGAGGGGTCATGGTCATGGCGCGGCCTCGCTCTCACTGAGGACTCCATCCTTAAGTTCGGCCAGCGTCTGGCCGAGCTGCCCGACCTTGCTGCGGATTTCTTCGTCGCTTTCGGCCTCCAGCATGATTTTATACAGGCTTTTCTCCAGCGACTCCTTTTTCTCGAACCGTTCCAGAATGGTGTCCAGCCCGCCGATTACGGTCTCGAACAGGTTGATTTTTTCATGCAGCAGATGAAGAATATGCTCCTCGATGGTGCCGGTGGTGGAGAGGTTATAGATGACGACATCGTTCTGCTGGCCCAGCCGGTGCACCCGGCCAATGCGCTGCTCGACCCGCATCGGGTTCCAGGGAAGGTCGAAGTTGACCATATGGTGGCAGAACTGCAGATTGATGCCCTCGCCGCCCGCTTCGGTCGCGATCATCACCTGGGCGCGTCCGCGAAACAAGTCCATCATCCAGTCTTTTTTGCCGCGGTTCATGCCGCCGGAATAAGGGACGGCAGAAATGTCGTGCTCGCGGAAGTATTGAAGCAGGTACTCCTGGGTCGCCCGGTATTCGGTGAATACGATTACTTTTTCCTTTACTTCATTAATGAGGGAAATAGTCTTCTCCGCTTTGGTGTTGGCTTTAACCATCCGGATCTGCTGGAGCAGCTCAATCATCCGTTCCCGGCGGGGGGAGTCCTCGGGCAGCTTTTTCATCAGATTAACGAGTGTAACGAATACCGCATCCCGGCTGCTGCATACCTCGCGCTGCAAGGTGACGAGCGACAGCATGCTGCTTAAATTCCCGCCCGATTCCTGATACTGGTCTTTGACAAAAGCGGTAACCCCGTCATATAATGTTTGTTCTTCGGGTGAAAGCGTGAGCGGCACATTGCTGACCTTCCGTTTCGTAAAAGTGACCGGTCCTTCGCCCCGGCGGTTGCGGATCATCACCTTGGACAGCTCGCCGCGAAGCTGCTCTTCGTTCTTGGCCACGCGCTTGTCGACGACGAAATTCGCAGAGAAATCGCCCTGGTTCCCTAGCTGGCCCGGCTTCAGCAGCGTAATCAGATTGAATAGCTCGCCAAGGTCGTTCTGCACCGGGGTGGCGGTTAGCAGCAGGCAGTATTTTTTGCGGAGCTGCTGGACGAACTGGTAGTTGGTCGTCTTCTTGTTCTTCAGCTTGTGGGCCTCGTCGATGATGAGCATGTCGTATTCGCCGGAGATGATCCGCTCCTTATGGGGATCGCGCTTGGCCGTATCCATGGACGCGACAACGATATCGTTGTCCCAGGAGTACGCCTTCTTTTGCGCCACGGCCGAAATACCGAACTTCGTATTCAGCTCCCGGACCCACTGGAGCACCAGCGAGGCGGGAACAAGAATCAGCACTTTGGAGACGAGACCGCGCACCAGGTATTCCTTCAGCACAAGGCCCGCTTCGATCGTCTTGCCGAGGCCGACCTCGTCCGCCAGAATCGCCCGTCCCGACATGTCGAACAGCACCTTGCGCGCCGTGTCGAGCTGATGGGGCAGGGGAGACAGCGACGCCAGATGTTTCATGCATTGCAGCTCCTCGAAGCTCTCCACCAGCCCGGAAGCCTCGCCTTCCATCGCCAGCCGCGAGAGCCTCCAGTTCCCCCAGGGACCGCCTTTGTCGAGCCTCGACTCCAGGTCTTTCAGCCATTCACGTTCGAAGGAGGTCGGCACGGGAAGAACGATATCCTGGCCTTGTTCTTGCTCCGGGTTATTGCGAGGTAAGTGGGTCATGAGAGCGGTCTCCTCCTGCGGGCCTAAAGTTTACATAGTCAAATGTATAAGTAGTATGCGCGTAAAAGAGAGAATTCATAACTGCTATTTTTGGAGCCAGTCTCTAAAAACGGGAGAAACCAAGAGGAAACGCGGGCTGTGGCCATGTTTTTTCACAGGGGAAGGAGTATTTCGCTAAAGACTCTTTCCACAATATATGGTATAGTTTAAAGGCTGAATCACACAATATATAGTGACTAGTGCGGTAGTAGCCGTTTTTCGGAGAAGACCGCCTGCACAGGGATCGGAATACTAATCATACTTTCGGGAGGTTGTTTATATTGAGTATAGTGGAGCGCAAGCAGCGGCTGGAGGGGCTCAGCGAGAAGATCTTTTTGGACCGCTATGCCTGGAAGGACGCCGACACAAACAATGCCAAGGTGGGGGACGTCGTGCTTGTTCTGACCAAAGACGACCCGAAATTTCCTACCAAGGAAGTCGGGGAGATCGTGGAGCGCAGCGGCCGGATCGTAACGGTCAAGACCCGCAGCGGCGAGCTGGTGCAGTCCGAGGTGGAGAAGCTGACGCTTAATATAGAAAAAACACCGGAAGAAATGTGGGACCGCCTGGCAGGAGCCATGGCCTCCGTGGAGAAGACGCCGGAGCTGCAGCGCGAATGGACGGACAAATTCCGCAGCATTCTGGACGACTGGAAGCTCGTTCCGGGAGGCCGGATCGCGGCCGGAGCCGGAGCGAGCGACGAGCTGACGCTGTTCAACTGCTATGTCGTGCCCTCGCCAAAAGACAGCCGGGGGGGCATTATGGAAACTTTGTCCGAAATGACGGAAATTATGGCGCGGGGCGGCGGCGTCGGGATCAATCTGTCCTCGCTGCGTCCGCGCCGCGCCGTCGTCAAGGGCGTTAACGGGTCCTCCAGCGGGGCGGTATCCTGGGGCGGATTGTTCAGCTACACGACAGGACTGATCGAGCAGGGCGGAAGCCGCCGCGGCGCGCTGATGCTGATGATCAACGACTGGCATCCGGACGTGGCCGATTTCATTACCGTCAAGCAGACGATGGGCCAGGTGACGAATGCCAACCTGTCGGTATGCGTCAGCAACGGCTTCATGAAGGCGGTCAAAGAGGACCTGGACTGGGAGCTGGTATTCCCGGATACGACGGAGCCTGACTATAACGAGGTCTGGGACGGCGATCTGGATAAATGGAAAGCGGCGGGCCGCAAGGTGAATCATTACCGTACCGTAAAAGCGCGGGATATCTGGCATACGATCATCGAATCCGCATGGAAATCGGCGGAGCCGGGTGTCGTGTTCATGGAATATTACAACCAGATGTCCAACAGCTGGTATTTCAACCCGATTATCTGCACGAATCCGTGCGGCGAGCAAGGTCTGCCGGGCTGGGGGGTCTGCAACCTGTCCGCAATTAATCTCTCCAAGTTCTATGATGAGGAGAAGCAGGATGTGGCATGGGATGATCTCGGGACGACAACCCGCTATTCGGTGCGCTTCCTGGATAATGTAATCGACAAGACGCCGTATCATTTCCCGGAAAATGAAGCCAATCAGAAGCAAGAGCGCCGCGTTGGTCTTGGAACGATGGGTCTGGCCGAGCTGTTGATCAAGCTGAACATCCGGTACGGCAGCCCGGAATCGCTGGAATTCCTGGACAAGCTGTATGGCTTCATGGCCCGCGAAGCCTATTTGGCCTCTGCCGGGATCGCGTCGGAAAAAGGCTCTTTCCAGGCGTTCGACGCAGAGAAATACCTGCTGAGCGGCTTTATGAAAAATATGACCGAGGTGTACCCCGAAGTCGGAGAGGCCATCTCGAAGCAGGGCATGCGCAACGTTACGGTTATTACCCAGGCGCCGACAGGCAGCACGGGCACGATGGTCGGCACCTCGACCGGCATCGAGCCGTACTTTGCCTTCAAATATTTCCGTCAGAGCCGTCTCGGCTTCGACGAGCAGTTCGTGCCGATTGCAGAGCAGTATCTGGAGGCTCATCCGGGGGAAGAGCTGCCGGACTATTTCGTAACCTCGATGGACCTGTCCGCCAAGGATCACATCCGTGTGCAGGCGGCCATTCAGCGCTGGGTGGACAGCTCGATTTCCAAGACGGCGAACTGCCCGAACGACTTTACGGTGGAAGAAACGAAGGAGCTGTACGAGCTGGCCTTTGACCTTGGCTGCAAAGGGGTTACTATCTACCGCGACGGCAGCCGGGATGTACAGGTACTTCAGACGGAGAAGAAGGATGACAAGAAAGACGCTCCGCTGAAGGAGACA
>NZ_ASSC01000093.1 GCF_000520735.1 Paenibacillus forsythiae T98 | reverse complement strand
GCTGCGCGGACGGCTCCTGCGGCGTGTAGCTCGGCGGGCCGCGCATGCGGGAAGGGGAGGCGCGGTGTGCGCCTCTCCTGTTTGACGTGGAAGAACATCTCACGCCTCATTTGTTCCGCACGGTTGCCCCTTCGCGGCAAAGTCCGGTAAACTAAAGGAAGACCGTGTTTAAGGAGTTTTGATCCATATGAATCCGCAGGAACTTACAATGGAATACGCGCAGAACATGCTGCAAAAATATTACGGCTATCCCGATTTCCGGGAAGGCCAGAAAAGAATCGTCGCGAGTCTCCTGGAGGGCCGCGACACGCTTGGCATTATGCCGACCGGCGGCGGCAAATCGATCTGTTATCAGGTTCCGGCGCTGCTGCTGCCGGGCCTGACGCTCGTCGTGTCGCCGCTCATCTCCCTGATGAAGGACCAGGTCGACGCGCTGACGGCGGCGGGCATTCCCGCCGCTTATATCAACAGCACCTTAACCGGCCGGGAAGTGAACGAGCGCATCCGCGCCGCCCGCCGGGGCGAGCTGAAGCTGCTCTATGTCGCGCCCGAGCGGCTGGAGCTGGACTGGTTCCGCCTGGAGATGGCGGGACTGTCCATATCCTGCGTCGCGGTGGACGAGGCGCACTGCGTCTCGCAGTGGGGCCATGATTTCCGCACCAGCTATCTGGCGGTGTCGCCGTTTGTGGAGGAGCTTCCGCAGCGGCCGATTCTGGCGGCCTTCACCGCTACGGCGACGCCCGAGGTTATGGAGGATATGCGCCGGCTGCTGCGCCTGCGCGATCCGGGCGTCTTTGTGACGGGCCTTGGCCGCGACAATCTGGCGATGTCGGTGCTGCGGGGCGAGAACAAGAAGGAGTTCGTGCTGGAGTATGCCGCTTCCCATAACCACCAGCCGGGAATTGTGTACGCGGCTACCCGCAAGGACGTCGACGACCTGTACCAGCGTCTACGGAATACCGGGGTCGCGGCGGGCCGTTACCATGCCGGGATGAGCGACGAGGAGCGGGCCGAGAGCCAGGAGGCGTTCCTGTACGACGATATCCGCGTGATGGTCGCGACCAACGCCTTCGGCATGGGGATCGACAAGTCGAATGTGCGGTATGTCATCCATTACAATATGCCGAAGAATATGGAGGCTTATGTGCAGGAAGCGGGCCGCGCGGGGCGGGACGGCGAGCCGAGCCAGTGCATCCTCCTGTTCAGCGCGCAGGATATCATGACCCAGAAGTTCCTGATCGAGCAGAACCCGCAGGATTCGGAGCGTAAGGCCAACGATTACCGCAAGCTTCAGCAGATGATCGATTACTGCTATACGACAAGGTGCCTGCGAAGCGCGATGCTGGACTATTTCGGCGAGGCCCACGGGGACAAGCCGTGCGGCAATTGCAGCTCCTGCACAGACGAGCGCGAGCTGGTCGACATGACGATCGACGCGCAGAAGATCTTCTCCTGCATCCACCGGATGCGCGAGCGCTTCGGCGTGGCGCTGGTGTCGTCCGTGCTGAAGGGCTCGCGCAGCCAGAAGGTGCTGCAAT
>NZ_ASSC01000092.1 GCF_000520735.1 Paenibacillus forsythiae T98 | reverse complement strand
TAAACCCCCAGCCGATGAAGATGGCCGCCTCGGAAGGCTTGTGGGGCAAGAGCGGCGATCCGGCGCCTTGGACGGTATTCGCCAATATTGATCCTACGAACAAGACGAGCACTCATGAACTGAAGATTCCGTATCTGCTCAGTTATCTCTCCTACAGCAAGTTCTCCGGTGAGGTCAAAGGGATGAACGAGCTGCAGGCGGAATATGAACAGAAGTACGGTCCGGGCAATTACATACCGCCTGTACGAACCACCTTCTGGAGCTTCCGGATTATGATCGCAGCAGGCACGGCTATGATCTTCATTTCGCTGTGGGCAGTGTATCTGATGTGGCGCAAGAAGCTCGATCAGCCGAACACCGGATTTATGCGCATCTGCTTGTCGGGACTTCTGCTGCCGCCGATCGCTAATACCACCGGCTGGCTTATGACGGAGTTCGGGCGTCAGCCATGGACGGTATTCGGTCTGATGACAACGGAAAATAGTATTTCGCCCAATATTACGGCGGGTCGGGTATTGTTCTCGCTAATCACGTTTAACGGTATATATGCAGCGCTCTTTATTGTGCTGATCTATCTGTTCATCAAGGTTATCAAAAAAGGCCCGTACGCTATCGAAGAAGAATCACATTCGACGGACCCTTATTCCAAGAAGGAGGGACACCATGCTCTCACTTAATGAACTTTGGTTTGTGCTGATTGCGGTTCTCTTCGTCGGCTTCTTCTTTCTGGAAGGCTTCGACTTCGGGGTGGGCATGCAGTCTCAATTGCTTCCGAAGGATGAAAGGCAGCGCCGGGTTATGATTAACTCGATCGGTCCATTCTGGGATGCGAACGAGGTATGGCTGCTTACCGGGGCGGGGGCGATGTTCGCGGCCTTCCCCGAATGGTACGCGACGCTGTTCAGCGGATTCTATGTGCCGTTTGTCTTCGCTCTGTTCGGTCTGATCCTGCGCGGGGTCGCCTTCGAGTACAGAGGCAAGGCGCAAACGGCCGGATGGAGAAAGACCTGGGATTTGTCCATCCTGATCGGCAGCTTCCTGCCGCCTTTCCTGCTTGCCGTTGTGTTCGCGAGCTTCATCAAAGGTCTGCCGATTGACGGAGACAAGCAGATGCATGCGGCTTTCTTCGGTGACATCGTCAATGTCTATACGGTGCTCGCCGGTCTTGCCGTCGTCCTGATGTGCAATGTTCACGGCTTGCTGTTCACGGCGCTGCGCACCTTCGGAGAGTTGCAGGAACGGGCGCGCAGACGGGCGCGGGCACTGCTGCTGCCGACGGGCGTGCTGCTGCTGGCTTTTGTTATCATGACTTACTTCCAGACGGATATTTTCGAAGTGCGCGGCGCGCTGCTCTGGGCTATTGCGGCGCTGGGGCTGGTCGCCTTCGTGCTGGCGGGTTACTTCAGCAAGCAGAAGCGCGACGGCTGGGCGTTCGGCATGACTGGCGCGGTGCTGGGTCTGTCGGTAATCTCCGTCTTCGCGGGCTTGTTCCCCCGGGTGATGGTCAGCTCGCTTGGCGAAGCTTACAACCTGACGATTACGAACGCCGCATCGGGCCATTATTCGCTTAAAGTGATGACGATTGTGGCGCTGACTCTGCTGCCGTTCGTGCTCGGCTATCAGATCTGGAGCTATTTCATCTTCCATAAACGGCTTAGCGACAAGGAGACTCTTGAATATTAATGGATAGAAATTTGCTTGGGTATAAAGGAGTGAGGCCGGTCTTTCTGGCGGTGGGCTTCCTTACCCTGGTGCAAAGCTTGTCCATCCTGCTGCTGGCTAAATCGCTGGCGGAAGTGATCTCCGCGCTGTTCGCGGGGGAGCCGCTGAAGGAACAATGGGGCACTGCGCTATTGTTCCTTCTTGCGTTTCTGGCGCGGCATGCCTGCGGACTGCTGATGAGCAGCGTCTCGTACCGGTTCGCCGAGAAGACGGGGAGCGCCATGCGGCGCAAGATGATGGACAGGCTGTTCCGGCTGGGGCCGAGAATGGCCGGGGATCAAGGAACCGGAACCCTGGTGACGCTCGTTCTGGAGGGAGTGACCAAGTTCCGCACCTACCTGGAGCTGATTATTCCGCGTATGGTCGCAATGTCGGTAACGCCTGTTCTGCTGCTCGTTTATGTGTATACGCAGGACCGTATGAGCGGCATTATTCTGACGTTAACGATGCCGATTATCATTGTGTTCATGATTCTGATTGGCATGACGGCCCGTAAGCAGATGGACCGGCAGCTGGAATCGTACCGGACGCTGTCCAACCATTTCGTGGACTCGCTGCGGGGGCTTGAGACGCTGAAGTTTCTCGGGCGCAGCAAGGACCACAGCCAGGCCATCGCCGAGGTGAGCGACCGCTACCGTTCGGCAACGATGCGCACGCTGCGGGTGGCATTTCTGTCATCGTTCGCGCTTGATTTCTTCACCATGCTGTCCGTTGCTTCCGTGGCCGTCAGCCTGGGCCTGCGGCTCGTGAACGGCGACATGACGCTGGTTACGGGACTTACGATCCTCATTCTGGCGCCGGAATATTTCCTGCCGGTGCGGCTCGTTGGCGCCGACTTTCACGCCACGCTTGACGGCAAGGAGGCGGGCGAAGCGATGAAGAGCATTATCGACCGTGAACCGCTTAAAGCGGTTGCGCTGGAGAATGCGGCGTTATCTTCTCCGGAGACCTCGGGAGGAGATGAGGCGCGGCCGGAAGGCCGCCGGAAACAGGTGGGGGCGCACGCTTCGGCGGGTACACCGGACAGGAGTGCTTCCGGGGGCGGAAAGTCGGCAGCGGAGAGCGCTTCGGCATTGCCGGAGTCCGTATTTGCCTGGAATAACAGCAGCACGCTGTCTCTCCAAGGCATCAGCGTACGGCATGAAGAAGGCGGCCCTTCCTCGCTGGAGGAGATCCGTCTGGAGTTCACCGGAACCGGCAAAATCGGCATCATCGGCGAAAGCGGCGCGGGCAAATCGACGCTGATTGATGTGCTGGCCGGGTTCCTGCATCCGGGCGGGGGGAGTATCACGGTTAACGGCTGCAAGGTAAGTTCGCTGACCGACGATGCCTGGCGGCGCCAGACATCATATATTCCGCAGCGGCCGTACATTTTCAGCGGGACGCTGGCGGATAATGTCCGGTTCTACTACCCGGAGGCTTCGCTGGATGACGTCTCCAGAGCCGTCGCTGCTGCCGGGCTGTCGCCGCTTACCGCTTCGCTGCCTGGCGGTTTGGATGAAAGAATTGGCGGAGGCGGACGCTCTTTAAGTGGCGGTCAAGAGCAGCGGGTCGCGCTGGCGCGGGCGCTCCTCAGCAGCCGTCCGATCATGCTGCTGGACGAACCGACGGCACATCTGGATATCGAGACGGAGTATGAATTGAAGGAAACGATGCTGCCGCTGTTCGAGGACAAGCTCGTCTTTCTGGCGACGCACCGTCTGCACTGGATGGCGGATATGGACCACATTATTGTTATGAAGCAGGGTAGGGTTGCCGAAGTGGGCACCCATCAGGAGCTGCTTGAACGCAAAGGAACCTATTACGAGCTTGTAGAAGCGCAACTGGAGGGGATTCATTGAAACGGGAAGGCTGGTTTGCACCCTATGTGTCGTCCTACTTCTGGCGTTTCCTGCTGATTGTTCTGCTGGGCGCGCTGACCGTATTCTCGGCTTCATCCCTGATGTACACGTCCGGCTTTCTGATTTCCAAAGCCTCCATCCCGCCGGAGAACATTCTCATGATCTATGTCCCGATTGTCGGCGTCCGCGCGTTCGGCACCAGCCGGGCGGTTATTCACTATGTGGAGCGGCTGGTCGGGCATGACACGATTCTGCGGATTTTGTCCCAAATGCGCCAGCGGCTATACCGCATCCTGGAGCCGCAGGCGTTATTCCTGTCCTCGCGCTTCCGTACGGGCGATATTCTCGGCATGCTGGCCGACGATATTGAATATTTGCAAAATGTCTACCTGCGCACCGTATTCCCCGCCGTCATTTCCCTGATCATCTACGCGGCGGCGGTCATCGCCATTGGCACGTTCGATGTGCGGTTCGCGCTGCTGGTCGGCCTGTACATTCTGGTGCTGGTCGCTGTGCTGCCGCTTGTTTCGCTGCTCGTGACGCAAAAACGTCAGCGCGAGATCAAGCAGGCCCGCAACCGGCTGTATCAGAAGCTGACGGACGCCGTGCTCGGCATGAGCGACTGGATGATCAGCGGACGGCAGGGCCAGTTCGTCGAAACGTATGAGGCGGATGAGCAGGCGGTTGCCCGCACGGATGCCGCGCTGCGGCGCTGGGCGCGAATCCGCATGTTCCTGGGCCAGTCGGTGATCGGCCTGGGCGTCTTGTCCATGATCTGGTGGGCCGGGGGCGAATTTGCTGAGGGAGCGATTCCCGGCACATTGATTGCCGCCTTCGTACTGGTGGTCTTTCCGGTGGCCGACGCTTTCCTCCCGGTATCTGAGGCTATCGAGAAAATCCCGCAGTACCGCAATTCGCTGGAGCGGCTGGCGGGTGTGGCGGAAGGGCTGACTGAGAAAGCGACGGGTGGGACAAATGGAGGTGCCATGCCGGATGGGGGAGAATCAGATCGGTCTGGAGGTGATGACACCCCACCGGGTCTGCCGGATGCGGCGGTCACTTCCCGGCAGTTGGCGCATATCTTGATTCGCGGTGTGGGCTACCGCTATGCCAAGGAAGCGGAGTGGTCGGTTCGCGATTTGACGCTGGACATTCCCCAAGGGAAGAAAATCGCGATCATCGGCCGCAGCGGGGCCGGCAAATCGACGCTGCTGAAGCTGATCCAGGGGGCGCTTGCTCCCACCGCAGGAGCTGTGAAGATCAACGGACGGGATGCCGCTTCTTACGGCGACCGGATTCCGTCGATCATCTCCGTGCTGAACCAGCGTCCGCATCTGTTCGACACGACGGTGGCGAACAACATTCGCCTTGGCGACCCGGAGGCTTCGGAGGAGCAAATCGCGCGGGCGGGCGCCTTGGCGAAGCTGGGCGACCTGATCGCCGCGCTGCCCGCAGGCTATGACACGCGGGTACGCGAAGCGGGCCAGCGTTTCTCCGGCGGGGAGCGCCAGCGGATCGCCCTGGCGCGTATTCTACTTCAGAACACGCCGGTCGTTCTGCTCGACGAGCCGACAGTGGGCCTCGATCCGCGTACGGAGCGGGAGCTGCTGTCGACGATTTTTGCCGCAATGGAGGGCAAGACGCTGATCTGGGTCACGCATCACCTGGTCGGCGCGGAGCGGATGGACGAAGTGATTTTTATGGAGAATGGCAGAGTCGAAATGCGCGGCACCCACGCCGAGCTGTTGGCTTCCGAGCCCCGCTACCGCAGATTGTATGAGCTGGACCGGCCGGGGTATGCGGCGCAGCGCGGATCGGCGGCGAGATAATGCATCATTACTGGAATTATAAGGGTATATAAGCTCTATGCGTGTATTGCTGCCTGTATTTCTGCACGATACACACTTGCATCTCTAAGGGACGCCGCCCGGCGTTTCCTCTTGAGTGTGAGGGCCGAGGCAGATCTGTAAAAGCACGGCTGCCGCAGGCTGCTCTTGCGGGTGATTTGGATTTCTTTTTCGCCGGAATTGTGGTAGAACTGTAAGAGGAGTATTACGCCTACAGAGGCACAGGGAAAGGAATGCTTGCAGGAAATGTACGTCGTATGCAAAGAACATCTGGAGCTGGCCATCGACATGTTCGTTGATGAGTATGAGGATGCGCCCGACATCGTGGATCTGAAAGATACGGAATTCTCCGACTGGGACCCGCCCGCCAAATGCGCGGAATGCGAGAAGAACGGGGAGTTTTTGGTGGTGTAATTGAGAAGCCGCCCGGCTGCTTCCTGGTGAGCTTGGAATTGGAAAAAGACGGTGAACGGAGGACGTGCTGCACGTCCTTTTGTGTTTATTATACCCGGAAAGTTCGAACGTCAAAGACCTGATATTGCAAAAAACAACGGCTAACAAGGGACTGGAGCATACTTTGAGAATCCGGGAGGCGTTGTTCTAAATAAAGGCGCGGAGAGTCATGGAGAACGTAAGCGGTATGAGGGCGAAGATTGGTATGGGTACGAACACGAATAACAGGCCCTATCGACAGCTGCTCGGTCGCCGCAAACCATGAATGAAATGGCAAAACATAACTTGCAATGGAGGCTGGATATGCTTGTACAGATCATCGGCGTAGGCAGACTGAAAGAAAAATATTTAACCGCCGGCATCGCCGAATATGCCAAGCGGCTAACACCCTACCTCAAGTTTCAGATTATTGAGGTAGCGGATGAAAAAGCGCCCGACACCCTGAGCGAAGCCGAGGTGTCGGTCGTGAAGGCGCGCGAGGGTGAACGCATCCTCGC
>NZ_ASSC01000091.1 GCF_000520735.1 Paenibacillus forsythiae T98 | reverse complement strand
GCCATGGCGCCAAGGTCAGCGGCGCTCGGCGACAGCGTATTGATCAGCGGACTGAAATCCGCTTCCGACGTTTCTTTGCGGTAGACACGGTATTCCGCGCCCTGGGCCTGGACAGGCGCCCATGACAGATTGACGGTTCCCGTCGAGGCATCGTACTGGGCGGTCAGCCCGCTGACCGGCACTGCTTCATTCGCCGGCTCTTGGGAAGGTACCGGAATATCGATATGATCCGGCTTCGGAAATGATTTCTCCGGATAATTCTTCACCACTTCCTCCATTACCTTGCCCCAGAACGCGGCGGCGAGCGGACTGCTGTTCTTCAGCAAATGCTGGCGGTCGGGATTGTCATAGCCCATCCATACCGCCGCCGTAAGCTCCGGCGTGTAGCCGACGAACCAGACGTCGCGGTTGGAATCCACGCCTCTGTAGCCGCTTTGGGTCGTTCCGGTCTTGCCCGCGACCGGACGGCCGATTCTCGCTTTTCTGCCGGTTCCGCTCTGCACGACCTCCTGCATCATCTCCGTCATCTGATAAGCGGTGCTTTCCTTCATTACGCGCTCGGCGTTCGTATTCGCCTTATAGACCGTTTCTCCCGTGCTGTCCGTTATCGATTTAATCGCATGGGCCTGCCTCAATTCACCGCCGTTGGCGAACGCGGTATAGGCCTGGGCCATCTCCAGCGTATTTGTGCCTTTGGACATGCCGCCCAGCGCCAGAGACAGGTTCTTGTCGTCATCCTGAAGCCCGATGCCCATTTTTTTGGCAAAATCGAAGCCGGTACCCACCCCGATCTCGTTAAGCAGCCATACGGCCGGGATATTTTCCGACTTCGTCAGCGCCTCGGTCATACTGATAGTGGACGAATAGCCGTGCAGATTGGTCGGACAGTAATCGCCGAAGCACTGCTTTGCGTTACTGATCTGCGAACTCATACTGAATTGGTCCGATTCAATCGCCGGGGCGTAAGATACGATCGGCTTGATCGATGAACCCGGAGACCGTCGGCTGTTTGTAATGCGGCTGTACCCTTTTTTCTCGTAATTACGTCCTCCGAGCAAAGCGACAATGCTGCCGTTCTCCTGGTTGATAATGACCATTGAGCCCTGTACCGGTTCGTCGTCGACGCTTTTTTCAAAATTGTCGCTGTCGGCAAAAGCGCTCTCGACCGTCTGCTGCGCATTCTTGTCCATGGTCGTATAGATTTTGTAACCGCCAATGTTGAGATCGTCTTCGGTAAGACCGAATTTGTCCTCCGCCTCGTCGATTGCGTAATCGATGAACGCCTGATAGCGCTGCTGCTTCGCCGGCGGCTTATAGTTGTAGTTGATATCCTTCGCCTCGTTCATCTGCTCCTGGGTGATATACCCCTGTTCGTACATCAACTGAAGCACCACCGCTCTGCGTTCCTTGGAAAGCTCAGGGTTGCGGAGAGGGTTGTAGCGGGAAGGACCCTTCGGCATCGCCGCCAGCGTCGCGATCTGCCACAGCTTCAGCTTGCTCAGGTTGCCTTCCCCGAAGTAGTGCTCGGATGCGGCCTTGATGCCGTAGATCGTGCCGCCAAAGTTGATCCGGTTAAGATAAAGCTCGAGGATCTCATCCTTCGTCTTCTGGCGCTCCAGCGCCATGGCGATGGACATCTCCGTCGCTTTGCGGAAGAACGTTTTGTCCCGGGTCAGGAAGATGTTCTTCGCAAGCTGCTGTGTAATCGTGCTGCCGCCTTCCACCATGCTGCGGGCGACGACGTCCTTGACGGCGGCCCGTCCGATCGACCACAGATCGACCCCGCTATGCTCTCTAAAACGTTTGTCCTCCGTCGCAATAAAAGCATTCTTGATTAAGTCTGGAATCTGCTTGCTGTCGACAGGCTCACTTTTTTCCAGGGACAGCTCCCCGATCAGATTCGCATTGCGGTCATAAATCTTGGTAGTTGGGTTGACCGTCAGCTTGCCCTCATTCTCGTTCAGCAGCTTCTCTCCGTTGATCGTGATGAACAGATAACCGCCAAGCGCGCAAAAGATAGCCAAAGCCGTTGTAAAAAACAAGGTCCACAAGATGCGCTTGCGGGTCAGCTTTTTCTTCTTCCCCGGCTTGGGCGGTTGTCCGGCTCCCCCTTTTCTGTGACGGTTCGACCGAAGTATCTCGTCGTTCGACATGTTGCCTCCTACTCCCCTAAAAAAGGTCATAAGTTTTATTTATCTCCGAATGAAAAGAACAACCTTATTCAGGTTGCTCTCTCACCCTTCTATTCAAACGAATCATAAGCAAAAAGGTTTCGCTTCGAACACATTCTGGCGTATTGGCATAAGCCCTAGGTTGCGGAAATTACTCTTCGGAAGCGTTATCCTGCATCAGGGATACGCTGCGCTGCGGCGTAAACGTTGAGATCGCATGCTTGTACACCATTTGCTGGCGTCCGTCGCTGTCGATCACGATGGTGAAATTGTCAAACGCTTTAATGATTCCCCGGATTTGAAAGCCGTTGGTCAAATATACTGTGGCAGGGATATTTTCTTTGCGAAGTTGGTTCAAGAACGTATCTTGGATGTTAATGGACTTGTTCATATGCCGTACCCCCAATGGTTCAATTAGATTGTTCAGAAGTATATTCAAGACCTGAATGAAACTTTCCTGCTATTATACCATGTATTTTCGAGAAATTCCCAGAAAAGTTTCCGCTGTCCGTGACATCGATCCAATGAATATCCTTCATGTGGCGAAACCAGGACAGCTGTCTTTTGGCGAAACGGCGCGTATCCCGCTTAAGAAGCGCCACCGATTCCTCCAGCGTCATCTCTCCCTCAAGATAGGCGGCGATCTCCTTGTAGCCGAGCCCTTGCATGGAAATGAGGTTCCGGCCGCAACCCCGATCCATCAGCCCTTTGACCTCTTCGACCAGCCCTTCCGCCAGCATTTCGTCGATTCGCTCTTCAATACGTTTATATAGTATTTGCCTGTCCATTGTCAAACCGACGAGGCAAAGGTCATAGGGAGACTCCGGTTTCCTGGCCGCCGGAGACTTGGACAGCGGCGTATCGGTCTGCCTGAAAATCTCAAGCGCGCGGATAATTCGCCGCCGGTCGTTCGGATGCAGCCGGGCGGCGCTGGCCGGGTCCACCTCGGCCAGCTTCGCATGCAGCGCCAGCGCGCCGTGCTCCTCCGCGAACCGGTCCATCTCCGCCCGGAAGGCCTCGTCGGCGACCGCCTCGGAGAAGCGGAAGCCGTAGCAGAGCGATTCAATATAAAGACCGGTGCCCCCGACAATGAACGGAAGCTTGCCTCTGGCGGAAATCTCGCCGATGAGCTTCCTGCCTTCCGTCTGGAATTCGGCAACCGAGTAAGGCTCCTGCGGATCATGGATATCGATCAGATGATGGGGAATGCCTTCCATCTCGGATATCTTGATCTTGGCTGTTCCGATGTCCATCCCGCGGTATACCTGCATCGAATCGCCGGAGATAATTTCCGCATGATACGCCGCGGCGATTGAAAGGCTGAGCCGCGTCTTGCCGACGGCAGTCGGACCGAGCAGCACCAGCACCTTAGGTTTAGCTTCTGTCATCAATTCGAATCACCCCGTACGATGTTTTGGCGCCCGGGCGAAGCTGCTCCGCGA
>NZ_ASSC01000090.1 GCF_000520735.1 Paenibacillus forsythiae T98 | reverse complement strand
CGGCGCCCCCCCCCCCAGCCTCTACGACGGGGTGAACCGGTTGTCTTTCTCCTTCGCATACCCATTCCCTTCCTTCGCAGAGGCGGCTGTGGTCAATTGACATTACACACCTTCTACGGGGAAGCTAAGTATAAGACAGATCATAACGTTTCCAAATCGTCCTTTGGGAATTCGTCCTTCGGGGACACATGGTATCCTGATCCTTTCGATTTTGTTTGGAATGCTGATCCCATTATATCACAGAATAAGTCATTACCAAACAAGCAGACAGGTTCTTCCATGAAAAAGTGCCCGCTCAGCCTCTCAGCAGCCGGTTCACCGTCTCCCGGCGGACGCCGATCAGCTGCCCGATTTCTTCCTGGGTCAGCAGCTCGGTCAGCGGGACCCCGTGCGAATAATCGCGCAGCCATCCGCTCAGCAGCTCAAGCCTTTCCGCCGGGGCTCCAACCGTAAGATGGTCCAGACGGGTCTGCATGAATCTGACCTTCTCCTGCAACAGAAGCGCGATTTCCATCGCCTTGCCCGGCTCTTCCCGCAGCTGACGGTACCACTCCGACGCCGGGATACGCTCCACTTCACTGCTCATCAGCGCTGTGGCCGTCCCATGGGTCTCTTTAGGTGAAATGAGCGAGTGATGAGGGACCGTCTCGCCGGGATACAGGATGTTGAACAGGACAATATTTCCGTTCTCGTGCAGCCTGGTCACCTTGAACAAACCGCTTTTTATATGGTACAGGGCGTCGCAGCCATCTCCCTGCCTGAATAAAATCTCCCCTTTATGCAGTATCATCCCGATCCTCCTTTTTCCAAAGTTGTCCGATTCATCAAGTATAATCAATATGCCCCTCTCTGCTCAAGAAGCCCGGAAAATACATCTAATCCGCCTATTCCGTCTTTGCTCTTGGCGGCATACCTTGTAGCATACGACCAGATGAAGCGGGTGAGAGAAGGTGGCAAGCAAGAAGAGTATCCCCCGGGAAGACGAACTGTCCGCCGAAGATTACGCCATCATCGCCGCAGCGCTGAGCGCTTTGGGCGATTTCTTCTTTTTCATGTCCCTCGTAAAAGCAAAGGAAGTTACTCAAGCAGAAAATAACAAAAAAACAAAATAAATATGAAAGCAAGGCTGTCCCCCAGTCCGAGATTTCCGGGAAGACAGCCTGTTTGGCATGCCCTCCGTTCTGTTCTTTGAATTGAAGCCGGCGGTTATAAACCCGGAATCGGGTTTAACTATTAAATAGAGTCCGTCTGCCCGGCATGAAATCATCATACATACGATCCGGTCCAAATAAGGAGGTGCGGCCCCTTGCTGCTGCAGAACAAGTTCTTTCGAACCACGCTTGGCATCATATTTCTTCTGCTTATTCTATATCTCGGCTCCAAGGTTATCGCTTTGTTCTCGCCCGTGGCAACCATCATCAACCTGCTGCTCGTACCGATGATGCTCTCGGGATTCATGTATTATTTGCTTCGCCCGCTGGTCAATTATCTGGACAAAAGAAAGCTCAAACGCCCCATTGCCATCCTGCTCATCTATGCGGTGTTTATTGCGCTGTTCGCGGTTTTCTGGGTGGCCGTCTGGCCGACGCTGCAGGATCAGATCCAGAATTTCATCCGAAATGCCCCGTATCTCGTCCGTGATCTCCAAGGCCAGCTTGACCGGCTGCGCGAGAACCCGCTGTTCGCGCGGTTCTTCCAAGGAGAATCGGATTTGACCGTCCGGCTGACCGAATACCTGCAAAACGCCGTAACCTGGGTGACGAACTCCATCAGCAATCTGATTACCGTCATCTCCAACATTATCGTCGTTGTGGCCACGCTGCCGATTATTTTGTACTACATGCTGAAAGACAGCCATAAGCTGCCCCGTATTCTCCTTGGTCTCGTTCCGCGAAAATATCGCAGCGAGGGGCAGGAGATGCTGGAGCAGGTCGATTCGGCGCTTAGCAGCTTCATCGTTACCCGGGTAATTCTGAACCTGATCCTTGGCCTTATCCTCTTTATCGGATTTGCTCTGCTTGGTCTGCCTTATGCCCTGCTGCTTGCCATCATTTCGGTGCCGCTGAACTTTATTCCCTACATCGGCGCCATCCTCGCCTCGATTCCGGTTGTCATCGTCAGTTTTATCGAATCTCCCATGACGGCCTTATGGTCGCTGGTCATTATCGTCATTGCGCAGCAAATTCAGGATAATCTGCTGACGCCGATCATTTACGGCAAATCGCTGGATGTCCATCCGCTGACTACGGTGATTATTGTACTGATAGGCGGGGAATTCTACGGTATCATCGGTGTGCTGATTGCGCTGCCGGTCTATATGACCGTCAAAATTATTTTTCTGCGGATCTATGAAATTATTGTTGCGGAGCGGACAAGCGAAATGTAACTAGCAGCCGGTTAAACGATGTATGAAAAAGCCCTGCCTGCGTGATTAGCAGACAGGGCTTCTCTTGCGGTTAATGGCGAAGACGCAGCCTAGCCTCTCAGCGAGCGGACGACAAACAGATGCGTCCCTTTCATTAGCGTTCTTCCGTCTTCCAAAGTAACCGATCCCTTCGTATGGGAAACAAGGGTCGTATGAAGCGCAATCAGCCTGTCCCCCTTCCAGACCGTGACCGCCGATTTGAAATAGACGGCATTATCGAACTGGAGCCGGTCTTTCAATATATAGCCGACGGGATGAAGGACCGGAGGGAGCGCCCGTTCCTTCTGGGCCAGCGCCTTGATCATCGCGATGTCGCGAATGGGGACCCCGGCCTCCTGATGGCCGATCACAACGCGCCCCGCGGCGCTGTCCCACTTGCGCAGCACCCCCCTCATCGTAACGTAAGGAGGCTTTCCCAGATATGCGATAACCGGCTTGCCTACCCAATGTCTCATTTCAATGCCCCCTTTGCCTTAACCGTCCTTGTTCCTTATATATTCGGCAGGGTCCAATCGACCGGCTCCTGGCCGTGAGCGCTCAGAAATTGATTGGTCCGCGAGAACGGACGGCTGCCGAGAAAGCCCCGGTGAGCCGAGAACGGACTCGGATGCGCCGACCGGATCACTTGATGACGGCTCTGGTCGATATAGGCGCCCTTTTGCTGGGCATGGCTCCCCCATAGAATGAAGACCAGCGGCGTGTCCCCTTCATTCAGTTTCTCCATTATAGCATCCGTAAACCGCTCCCAGCCCATTCCTTTATGCGAATTCGGCTGGCCTTCGCGCACTGTCAGCACCGCATTGAGCAGCAGCACCCCCTGCTCCGCCCAATGCATAAGCGACCCGTGATTCGGACTCTTGGCGCCGATATCGCTTTCCAGCTCGGCATAAATGTTGCGCAGGGAGGGCGGAATCCGCACTCCGGGCATCACCGAGAAGCTGAGCCCCTGGGCCTGTCCCGCGCCGTGATAAGGGTCTTGTCCCAGAATGACGACCCTCGTCTTGTTATAGGGCGTCAGCTTCAGGGCGGAGAACAGCAGCTCTTTCGGCGGATACACCGTATACTGCTTGTACTCTCTGGCTAGTGTATAGCGCAGTTCCTGAAAGTACGGCTTCTGCGTCTCGTCATGCAATACTTCATCCCAATCGTTGCCGAATATCATACCGTTCCCCTTCCAAATCTTCTTGCAGTATGGATTCGCTCCCTGCTCTCCATTAACCGATCAGCCAAATCCCGACCCGGAGGCGGGCGGGCGGCTGCCCGGTTCACCGGTTCCGGGAAGAAAGAGGCAGGGACGCTTCTCTCCTATTTTCTTCCGTAATCCGCCTTGATCTCTCCCCACAGCCGCGTCTGCCACTTCAGTACCTTATTATCGTATGTATGCGTCTGAAGCCAGTTCACCGCCCGGTCGATAAGTCCCCAGATTTCCTCCGTCGTATGATCCCGGGGCAGGGTCGTCGAAACCTTCTTTTCCCTGACCCATTTCATGGCGTTAACCGAGTCGCTGTACACCGTCTTGCTGCTGCCTTCTTTCTTCAGAAGCGCAAGGGCGTGCACAATAGCCAGAAATTCGCCGAGATTATTCGTACCCTTGCTGATCGGACCGCAGGAAAAGATCACCTCGCCCGTCCGTGTATCTACTCCTTTATATTCGACAGGTCCGGGATTTCCCCTCGTGCCCACATCAACCGAGAGGCTGTCATAATCGATGGCCTCCGCGGATGTCTGCGACCCTGTCCGTCCAGAAGAACGGTTTTCCCGAGCCCCTCCGGCCGCGCCGCCTTGTTTGGCCCCCGCCTTGCCCCAATTGCCTTTCCACCCCGCCCGGAATGCCTCCCCGGCAGCGGCTTTCGACTCATAGGATTTGTATTTGGCTCCGGTAAACCCGTCCGTCTGCTGCTTGCATTCCGCCCATGTCGCGTATACTCCCGGCTTCCGGCCCTCCCATACCACATAATATTTCTGCTTTGCCACGTTGATCTGCTCCTTCCTGCCGCTCCTTCAAAAAGCGCATGATGTCCTCATACTGCTTAGGCCGATAAATGCATTATTGATTATAGTAAATGACAAAGGGAGAAGACACAACTAAATACAGCCGGAAAATCAAAGTTTGTTTCCGGATGTTTCGACAAATCTTCTGCGGTTTAATACTTAAGTAAGCAAAATGTCGACATTGCGTATGATATACCAAATGGATATTTCAAATATCAAGTAAAATCAAGGATGTAAACGTTTCATGTGAAGAGATTTGCGAAGCGCTTTGGGTCCATGTAGCTATTTTTGGGATTCGAATGATTCCGACAAAAACATCTCTTCACTCCTGCTGCGAGTTCCGGTATCATACTATACATACAGTACAGAGCATACACTTTAGAAGTCAGTATAGCGCCGTCAATGATCGATAAAGTTATGCTATCAAACTATTAGGAGGGGCAATTATGGTTCTCTTGTTTCACAACGCTGCTACTGAAAGACTCGAACGTCTGTCACGGGATGTTCAGGCCATCAATGACGAGGCGCGCCAGGCCTCATACGAAATGTCTGTGGTCAGAAGGACCTCCGGCTCCGGATATGAATGGGAGGTTACGGTCTACGGAAGGAAGGTATGCGTAAAATCGGAAGACATTCTCAAAGTTCAAAGAAAGCGCTTGGATTTAAGCATTAAGGACATTTTCAAAGAGATTGTCGCCTGGAAATTGAAAGCGTTGTCCATGTTGCAATCCTAGCTTTCTGCGGCAGCGGTTTGCTCCAACCATTATGTATTTGCTCGTCCTAATACGGCCGGCCCTCCCCCTCCTGTGGGGGAGGGCCGCGCGCGTTGCCGCCAACTTTTGGTTATACATCATCCTCCGGTCAAGAGATGGTTCGCACCGCTCCGGAGCATGGCATTAATTTTTCCGGACACCGCCTATATTACCGGGCCTACATAAAAAGCTCATTTTCGCGCAGCCTAGTAAGCAACTCTAACGGAAAGGAATGAGCGACTTGGGCGATAAGCACAAGCGGGCGAACCCCAGGGGAAGCGGCGTTGAACCGATCCCCGAGCCGGATAGTCCCACAGCAGCGCGGGAAGGATCTACGGCCAAGGTGGAAGATATCGTCAAGGGCATTATGGACAATATTGAGGAAAGTCTGACCGGGGAAAGACCTGATGACGTTAATCGCGGCATCAAGAGCAGAACATAGCGTTTCAAATAGCAGCGAAGGGCCAAGCATTCAGCGCCTGAAGCTGCTTTTTTGCTGCTCTGAATTCTAAAATGTGACCATACTGAAAACTTATTGAAACTTTGTAAACGCCGATGTATAATTTAGCAAATTAACGCGCTCCTATATGTTAGTCCAAGAAAACCAGGAGGGAAAATCATGCCATATACGATTATGAAAAATGCCGAATTTTTCACCGCCGCGCTGGCGCAAAAATACGTGTTCGCCCTGCAGATCGGTCCTGACGGCATGTATTCCCGCATAGGCGCCGGGCTTGTCCAAATGTTCTCCGATGAGTATGTAAAGCTGAAAAACTTTGACGGATCGGTGGTACTGTACTCCAGATCGGACACCAAGTTCCAGCACTAGGCACTTCAAACCGGATAATCGGATTGAAGTTCCGTTTTCCAAGTATCCTCATACTTTAACCGCGCCAAGCTGACCGTCCGAAGCGAGATGCCCGCATTCAGGAAAGCTCCCTCGCCGGAGGACGGCTCGCTCCGCTTATACAAGTCTCTTGAAATTGCCGGAACATCCGGGCTCTGAACCCAACTGACTTTTTACGTCCGATATTCCCGCTGATTCATATTTTCCTCTCCTCCCGCCCGTCATTCAGCTATTATCGTCAAAAGATATCGCTCCAGCACAAGCGCAACGCCGTCCTCTTCATTACTGGCCGTGACCTCTGTCGCCATGTCTTTGAGAGGGGCGACCGCATTGCCCATCGCTACAGCGTACCCGCAAGCTTCAGACAGGCCGACATCGTTATAATCATCGCCGAATACCATAACCTCACCCGGAGAAATGCCGAATTCGCCGCATAGGAATCGAACGGCTTGCTCCTTGGAAGCTTCCTTGGACATGATTTGCAGCAGCGTTCCATTGTCGGTAAGAATCATATTCAGGCTGGAGCCAAACCTCTCGAACAAGAAGCTGTAATCCGGAAGTCCGCTGATCAGAATCTTGGTTGCGTCATACTGCCGTAATTCTTCCATCGTCTTCAGAACGGGCCGTTCCCGGGCATGTTTAATTACGGAATCATCCAGCTCACGCAGACTGAACCATTCATCCTGAACTTCCACTCCGATAACCATATCGGGATGGCATTCCGCGCAATAGTCCAGCAAGTCCCGCGACAATATCGAAGAGATGGAATAATGAGCGTGAATACGGGCTTGTCCGCAGCTCACCATAGCGCCGTTGTAAAAGACGAAGGAGCCTATATCATACAGCTCCGCAGGCAGCATCCGTTTAACCGATCTCGGCGGCCGGGCCGTCGCAAAAATAATTCGCATTCCTCTTTGATGGCAGGCAAGAATGGCTTTGAGATTTCTGTCTGTAACCTTCTTCTCCGAATTTAACAGGGTTCCGTCAAGATCAAGCACGATGGCGGCGATGTTCATGCGTCCCTCTCCTTGACCCATCTCATTCCCGGCGCCGCCTCGGGCCGCTCTTCAAACCCGAACTTTTGATAGAAACCGGACTTATTCGCCGCCGCAAACAATTGAATCATACCTTGATCATCCCCAGTTATCTAAAAATGCTTGCGAAACCCCACCACATTCTCTTCCCTATAGCCTAATTGCTCGTAGAACTTGTGAGCCTCCGCCCGCTGGCCGCCAGATACAAAAATGATATAAGTGCAATTCCGTTCACGTGCCTCCCGCTCAATTGCCTGCATTAATGCCCTGCCGACACCTTGTCTTCTGAACCCGCTCGCAACAACGACGTTCTCGATGACCATAAAAGATTTGCATTCTCCCACAAGATCCTGGCAAATGACGCCCATCAGCGAACCAGTCAGTGTATCCCCTTTAAAAGCGCCCAGCAGAAGGTAGTTGTCATTATACTCAAGCGATTCGAATACGCTGGACAGCTTGGCTTCATTGCTTTTGTGTCCCGTAAGCTCCTCATATAAGCCGTTTAAATCTGGCAAATCCGCTTTGCCGATCTTCCTGATAGAGAGCATCGTTAGCCTGCCGCCTCCCCATCCGAAGCAAAGGCTTCATACAGATCCTGCACGGTATGCAGACAGTATGTCGGCCGGATAGCTTCCATCTCAGCCGCGCTGCCGTATCCGTAAAGGACGCCAATCGACGATATTCCGTTGTTATGCGCTCCGATAATATCATGCTTCCGGTCCCCGATCATGACCGTGCGGGCCGGTTCCAGATTTTCTTTTTCCAGTATATTCCTGATGATCTCGCTCTTGTCCGACAAGGTTCCATCCAGACCGCTCCCGACCACCGCATGGAAAAAATGCTCCAGCTTGAAATGCTTCAGGATCTTCTCCGCGAACACAAGCGGCTTGGAGGTCGCCACGATGAGAACGGCCTGCCGCCGGGTGAGCATGTCAAGAAGCCCCGGAATGCCGGGGTACAGCTCATTTTCGAAAATCCCCTTGTCCGCAAAATACTCGCGGTAATACTGTACAGCCTGCCAGGCCTGCTCCTCCGAAAAACCGTAAAATTCCCGGAACGAATGGGCCAGCGGCGGTCCGATGAACGGCTCCAATCGATCCAGATTATTTTCGGCGATGCCAAATTTGGCAAGCGCGTACTGCACCGACTTGGTTATGCCCAGCTTCGGGTCCGTCAACGTCCCGTCCAGGTCGAACAGGATGTGTGAATAATTCAACCGATCACCTTCTTCTGATTGTTCATGCATACTTGTCATCTATAGTCTCTTCTCAAAACACAGGCTGGATGGACAAGCGGCGTATTCTCCAAAGCGCGGGATCTCGACGTAACCATTCTTTTTATAAAATCCGACGGCCTCCGTCTGCTGATCTCCCGTTTCCAGCTTGATTCCCTGATACCCTTGCTTAGCCGCTTCCTCTTCCAGCCGCCGCACAATCCTTCGGGCGATTCCCCTGTTACGGAACTCCGGTTCCACGAAAAACCGCTTCAGCTCCACATGCGCTTCGTCCAGCTTTTTAATTGCCCCGCACCCGACCGGGCGGGAATCCAGATAAGCGACAATAAAATAAATATCATTTACGCAGGGATCTTCGAAATCAACCAGATAGACTTCTTCCGGCGGGTAAAGCTCAAACAGATAGCGGTCAAGCCGTGCAATCAGCAGGGCCAGGTCCGGATGCTCCGGGGCAACCTGTACCAGTTCGATATTCATCATGTGCAATCTCTCCTAATGGTCAGCTTCACATCCACGGCAGCTCTTCCGCGTGAATCTGTTTTGTTATCTAATGTTATTCCATCCCTTTGCTCATTTTCCTCCCTTAGCCTTGAGCCTGTAGACATTGTAGAGTAGAGAACTGAAATTTCATTGGAGGGCGAGAGCCCTCTTCTTTACTTTTCCAGCTCCCCCTGCATCAAACCGGACGTGAAGTTTTCCCTCATCCGGCTTTTCCGATGTTCTTCTTTCTTCCGCGTTACGGTGCTTTCCTAACCAACAAGTTTCCTTATAATGAAGGTGATTGCAATCAGGAGGCCCAGAACAGTCATCACGGCTATATTTCCCGCCCTTCTGACCTGTTCGGGCGGTAAGTCTTGAGGCATCGACATCAGTTATCTGCTCCTTTCCTCCGGGACAAACACAGGAAGAACGGTATCCCGATCAAGGCCAACAGCGCACCGACAGGCGTCTCCATAGGCGGATTGATCCGGCGCGAGCCCAGGTCCGCCGCCAGCATCAGCAGGCTGCCCAGCACCGCAGAGCAGGGAATAATCCGGCGATAATCCATACCAACAAGATATCGCGCCGCATGCGGAACGATGAGTCCGACAAAGCCGACCGAGCCCACAAGCGACACCGACGCCCCGGCAAGAACAAGCACGACACCGATTCCCGCCAGCCGGATCAGCCAGGTCCGCTGCCCAAGTCCGGCGGCTACATCATCCCCGAGGCTGAGTACCGTAATGGAACGGGACAGCACCATGGCGGCTATAAAGGCAATTGCAACCCACGGGAACATGATCTTGATCTCCGCCCACTCGATTCCCGCCAAGCCCCCCGCATACCAGTAAGCCAAATCCTGTCCAATCTGAAAATAGATCGAGAGGCCCTGACTGAGCGCAACCAGCAGCGCGCTGACCGCCGAACCGGCCAGTACAAGGCGAATCTGAGTCAGACCGCTTCTGGACATGGAGCCAATGCCATACACGATTCCCACTGCGATCCCCGCTCCGAGAAAGGAGTACATCATAAGAATAGAGAATTTAAATGACCACCCCTGTTGTTGTCAATGGTTTTTGTCGTTTTTTATCAAATTTTGGGGAGGTTTTGTCTTAATTATGGCACATTCTCTGGCGCGGCATTCCCGAAACGAATGATTGAAAAATCCAGGGCGGATTGGATGATCCGGTTCCGCAGAGGATGCAAACTTGGTGTAAAGCGCAGCTCGACCCGTTCCTGAAGCAGCTTGTCCAACAAATCGCCCATCGGCTCCACCTTTACGGGCCTTACCTCCTGCCGCGAAATATAGTACCCGGCGGTCTGATTGAATAACGTGAAGGGCTCTTCCGAAAACGTGTATTTGTACAGCCGCGTCTCGCGGATACGTTCCAGCCAAGCCTTCTCGACGGCAATAACCTTATCCGCGCTCGTATGCTCAAAAAAGCTTCCAAAGTCTTCCCCGGATGCCTTCTCCGGCTTCGCATAGATTACCCGGGGGCAGTCTCGGGGAAAGTAATAATGCGGGGCATGCTCACGGTCGATGGTCCAGACGACGGGCGGCAATCCCGGAAAGGACTTCGACTGGCGCGGATGAAAAATTTCGATGCCGGGATCTTCGCTAAAGTGATATAGCATAGAGCCTCCTTGGTTATAGTTGTCCCCTGATCGCGGCGGCCAATAATCCGAGATATTCCTTCAGCGCCGTTCCAACCGTCTCGGCCGCTCCGGGGCTTGGGGCCAGCTTGCCCGCATACCAGGCGGCTGAGGCGGCGCCGCTCGTATGGTAATCGGTCGGATACGGCTGCGCCTCCATTCCGGCTTGCCGGAACTCCGCAACCGCCCGCGGCATGTGAAATGCCGAAGTGACCAGCACCGGGCGGTTTAGCCCGTGCTCCTTCATGAGCGCGGCCGTAAACTCGGCATTCTGCTCCGTATTGAGCGAGCGGTTCTCGATCAGAATGCTCTGTTCATCCACTCCCAGTCCGATCAGTTGCCTGCGGGCCACATTGCCTTCATTTCCGCTGTCTGCAAAGACCTGCCCGCCGCTGAACAGCACCGGAAGTCCCGTCAGACGATGCAG
>NZ_ASSC01000089.1 GCF_000520735.1 Paenibacillus forsythiae T98 | reverse complement strand
GGCCGCCGGCAGCAACCAGGCCAGCCAACCGGTATGCTCGCGGTACAGGCTCCACAGCTTGACGAAGCCCGCTCCGGCCAGCGCCGCAATCGGCGGAGCCATCATAATGAGATAATATTGATGGAAAAAGCCCGCGACACTGAAGAACCCTGCGACCGGAAGCAGCCAGGCCAGCCAGAAGATGGCCTCCTTATGCTCCTGCGTAACCTGTCTTCTGCGCAGACTGGAGAAGATGCCGACGCAGCCGCAGAGGATGAAGGGAAGCAGCCAACTGGCCTGGCCGGACAGCTCCGACTGGAACAGCCGCAGCGGTCCCGCCGTGCCGGTGTTGAACATGCCGCCAGAGCCGCCGTTCATGCCGCGGCCGCCGCCCATTTGCCCGAATTCCCGTCTGCCGCCGTCATCCGTTCCGTTTCCGGGGAACTGACCGGGCATTCCTCCATCCTGCTGGCCCCCGTCTGCGGAAGCTCCGGATGCCGCATCCGTGCTCTGCCCGGCCGCCTGGCCGCCGCCGTCCTGCCCGTCGCCATTTCCGCCGTTCATTCCCGGCATTCCGGCGTTCATTCCGGGCATGCCCTGTCCATCGGCGCCGTTCCATAACGGCATCTCTCCGTTCATGCCCTGCGGGAAGCCTCCGCGCCCCCCATTGCCGGTGTCACCGGTCAGGCGGGATACCCCGTTATAACCGAAGGCCAGCTTCATGACCGAGTTGGTGGTGCTGCTGCCGATAAAGGGGCGCTCGCTGGCCGGGACCGAATCCACGATGACCGCCCAGGATACGGAGACGGCCAGCATGACGGCGGTGCATGCGGCCAGCACGCCCGCTTTTTTCTTCCAGTTCATCTTGAGCGCCAGCCAATAAAAGAGATAGAAAGCCGGAACCACCATATACGCCTGCAGCATCTTCTCGTTGAAGGCCACACCGATTAACGCGAACGCGGCGATCAGACTGCCTATCTTGCTGGTTCGGGCTCCCCTGAACAGAAACCACGTCGCCAGCAGCAGGGTGAACACGAGCATGGAATCGATATTGTTCGTTCTGCTGACGGCCGCCGCCACCGGCGTAAGAGCCATCGCCAGAGCGCCAATCCGGGCCGCCGCTAGACCAAAAGCCGGTTTGACCAGCAGATAGACGAGCAGCACTGAGCCTACACCCGCCAGCACCTGCGGAAGTATAACGCTCCAGCCCTTCAGTCCGAATACCCAGGCGAACAGCGTCTGTATCCAGA
>NZ_ASSC01000088.1 GCF_000520735.1 Paenibacillus forsythiae T98 | reverse complement strand
AGCTCGCGCTTGACGGCAGCCTCCGTCCGGTAACCGGCGTGCTGCCGATGATTGAAGCAGCCCGCAAGGCCGGTTTCAAGGCGGTGCTGCTGCCGCGCGGCAATGCGGCGGAAGCGGCTCTGATCGGCGGCATGCAGGTCTATGCCGTCGATCATTTACGGGATCTGCGGGGACCGGAGTCGCCAGCCTCGCCCATTGCAAACAGGACAGAAGAACGCAGCGGCTCCTGTGAACCAACCGAAGCGGCAGGTTCAGCGGCTTCACAGGCGGCGGACGACGCGGACGGGCTGGATGCAGGAATAAACGGCCTACCGTTCCCGGTAACGACGAGCAGCGGCCCAACAAGCCCGGCCCAGCCTGTGATGGCGCTGTCGCTGGAGCATCTTCGTTATACCGCTCCCGCCAGCTTCCCCTCCGCCTCCGAACCGGCCGAGGCCATGCGGGAGGACTACAGCGATGTGCTGGGCCAGCATCATGTCAAGCGGGCGCTGACCATCGCCGCCGCCGGGATGCATAACATTCTGCTTATTGGCCCGCCCGGCACGGGCAAGACGATGATGATCAAGCGGCTGCCCGGGATTCTGCCGTCCCTGACAGACACCGAAGCGCTGGAGGTCACTCAAATATTCAGCGCCGCAGGCAAGCTGAAGAACGCTCACCGGGGACTCATCCGGGAACGACCCTTCCGCTCGCCCCACCATACGATCTCCGGGGCGGGGCTGATTGGCGGCGGCAGCGTTCCGAAGCCGGGCGAGGTCAGCCTGGCGCACCGGGGCATACTGTTCCTCGACGAGATGCCTGAATTTACCCGCAGTGTGCTGGAGGTCCTTCGCCAGCCGCTGGAGGACCATGTCGTAACGCTCAGCCGGGCAAGGGCAACTTTTACTTATCCGGCGAGATTCATGCTCGCCGGTTCAATGAATCCGTGCCACTGCGGATTTCTGGGAAGCGGGCACCCCCAGCAGCGCTGCACCTGCAGCGCCTCGCGCATCGCCCAGTACCGCAGCCGGATCTCCGGGCCGCTGCTGGACCGCATCGACCTTCAGGTGGATGTTCCAAGACCCAGAGAATGGGATGCCAATGCCCAGAGCGCCGGACTGTCGACGGCGGAAATGCGCTCCAGCGTAGCCGCTGCCCAGGCGCTCCAGGCGGAGCGCTACCGCGATCTGCCCATTTCCTGGAACAGCGAGCTTTACGGCACAACCCTGCGCCGTTACGCCGATCCCGGTCCCGAGGGCGCCCGCATGCTGCACTCGCTGCTGGAGAGCCTGGGGCTCAGCATGCGATCTTACGACCGCATACTGAAGCTGTCCCGCACCATCGCCGATCTGGAGGGAGCGGACCGGATTTCATCCGCGCATATTGCAGAGGCGCTTCAGTACCGCAACCTGGATAAGCCGCCGATGGAGGAGGGGTAGAGGCAGGCATTTGGCCCAGCATGCCATCACCTAATGTTTTCGCCTAATATTATAGAAGAAAAAAAATGACGAAATGCGTGAGCCGCCCGCGATAAAGGGCATTTGAAAGGATTCATCAAAGGGCAAACGCTGTAAAGGCTAAGGGAGTCAGCCTTCCGCCGATGAATCCCGATCCGCTTCTTGCCGCGAGGCCAGGATATTCATGATGTCTTCGAACGACACCGGCTTATAGTCCCAGTGTTCCACGCAAACGTTGAAGTGATTAATCCCTTCATATTTTTGGCCATGGATATGACCGTGTATATTGACGTAAGGCATATGCCGGTTCATGTACAAGGGCTCGTGGGTAAGCAGAAAAAATTCCTTATAAATAATGCCGTTCCCGCTCACTTCCTGAAACCCGGCATCCAGCCACCAGCTGCGGGAACGGCTGCGGTCATGGTTGCCCAGAATCAGCGTCTTATAGCCGTTCAGCCTGTGCAATATACGGCTTGTCCCTTCCCGGTTCAGGAAAGAAAAATCGCCCAAATGAAATACCTGGTCCTCTTTCCCCACGGTTTCATTCCAGCTCGCAATCATCGACTCATTCATCTGCTCCACATCCCCGAACGGCCGGGATTCGTAATCAATAATGGCTGCATGGCCAAAATGATGATCCGACGTAAAAAAGACTTTTGCCATTTCTCCCTCTCCTCTGCATCTGGAAATTCATATGTATTTGGACTAATGAATCAGCGGTTTTCTTCATGCATGGCAAACAGGCCCCGTACGCGACTCTTGCCAGTACCGCCCGAAGCCCGGATGCGCTTTCCGCTTATCCCTTATGTCTGCAGTTGTAAGCACGAAGCCGCCGCTTGCCGCCGACTCATAAATTTCGTTTATGCAGCCGCAAGTTGTCCGATGATTGCATCAGTTCGGCAAGAACCGGCGTGCCCTCATTCTCGATCAGCCAGCGCCTCATCGCCTTAATGGCCTCCACCTGTCCGTCTCCCTTATCCCGCCATGTCAGCAATTCAATCACGTTGATAATGAGCATCATCAAGCTAGCATTGCTGCTCTGCGACTTGTCCGCGCGGATTTTTTGGAACAGCGCTTCATTTTCCCAATCCAGTAATATTTCTTCCGCAATCGCCGGCCTCATGACGGTAAAAGTCTGATGGCAAGAGCCGCAGTTGATGATCGTAACCGGCTCTGTATTAAATACAACTCCAATTTCCTGCCCGCAATGTTGGCATACAAATTTCACATGTATATCATACGGTTGTTGTTTCACTCGGACAGCCTCCTCTTGGTTGTAATAACGGTTACACTAATGTATACCCATTTTCATTCGGAACTGACCCATGCAACCGGCCTTTCAAAGCTCTAATTCCTTGGTCATCCAGCCTGCGCTGCGCAAAAGTCATAATCGGGCATTCGGCAGACATTTGCACTTTTGCGCATCTCTCGAATAGCTTAGAACGCATCGCAAATATGATTGAGCGAAGCAATGCTTAAATCCCGGTTCAGCATGACGGTAATGACGTCAAAAGACACAGGACGTTCGCCTTGACCGTTGATATGCAAGTAGACGCCGGCGGTTCGCCTCACCTGGTCCATCTTGGGAGCGTCTACCGATTCCTCCGGCGTTCCCTGCGTCAGATGTCCGCTTCGACTGCGCACCTCGATAAAGATGAGACAGCCGCCCTTCTCGGCGACGATGTCGATCTCCCCCGTCCGGCAGCGCCAGTTGCGCTCCACAATGGCATAGCCTTTGGCGCCAAGGTAGAGCGCGGCGGCTTCTTCGGCGGCTCTGCCTTTTTGCTTGCGGCTGTAATGCATTTGTTCGCCCTTGGCGTAATTCTCCGCCCTCCCGCCCATCTCATGCCATTCGTTCATTCCACTCCCCGGGTTCCGGCGGCGGCATCGCTGCGGTAGACATAGCTTAAGATTTCAGCTACCAGCTGATATAATTCCGGAGGGATTTGCTGGTCGAGATCGAGCTTGGACAGCACCTCAACCAATGCGGCATCCTCCTGAACGGCAACTCCGTTCTCCTTGGCCTTCTCCAATATAGCTTCTGCAATGTATCCATTTCCCTTGGCGACAACGACCGGAGCTTCGGTCTTCCCCGGGACGTATTTGAGCGCCACCGCTTTTTTCATGCTGTTTAAGAATTCCCCGGAAGGATCTTTCATATGCGGTAATCCACTCCTTTGTAAGTATCGGGAACGTAATCGGCAGGACCTCCCGGTGCCTTGGCAGCCGCCTCCGTATTGTGAACGGGAATCGGCTCCGCCTTGAAAGAGGACAGCTGATAGCCGATTCCCTCCAGTGCGGACTTGATCTCATCCTTCGACGACTCAAGCAGCTCCTGCGCCCATGGCTCGTTATTGTGCAGCTTCAGGCTGACAATCCGGTCAAAGACCTGCACATCGACAAGCGTCTGACCCAGAGCCTTCATGTTCAGATCGAACCACAGCCGGCAGTTTGAAGCGTCAAGCTCTCCCTTATGCCCCCGCCGCGACTGGATGTGGACGGAGGCGGTCTCCTCCCCGTCCGGCCCCTTAAGCGGCAGAAACAGCGTGACCTGCGCAAACGGCGCCGTGCGGTCCGTGTTCAGCAGCAGCTGCTGGCCGGTC
>NZ_ASSC01000087.1 GCF_000520735.1 Paenibacillus forsythiae T98 | reverse complement strand
CTCGGGCGGCCGCCGGAGCAAGCACCGCGCGAAAGACCGTCTATCTCACCTTCGACGACGGCCCCAGCGCCGTTACGCCCAAGGTGCTTGAGATTCTGCGGCGGGAAGGGGTAAAGGCGACGTTTTTTGTACTCGGGGACCAGGCCAAGGTCCATCCTGTGCTGATTAACGCGATCCGGGAACAGGGGAATGCGATTGGCAATCATACCTATAATCATAATTATAAAGATTTATACAGCGGCTTCACCCATTTCTGGAGCCAAATCAAGAGAACGGAGGAAACCATCCGCCAGATTACCGGGGAGCGGCCGCAGCTTGTGCGCGCTCCCGGCGGAACAGCCGGACATTTTGATGATACCTACTTCCATCTGATGAAGCAAGCGGGCTACCTGACTACGGACTGGACGGCGGACAGCGGCGATTCGGAACGGAAGGGAGTGCCGGCCGCTGAAATACTGAAGAACTCGGTTCGGGATACCCGGTCTGCCAGAGTCGTCCTGCTGCTTCACGACGGATCGGGGCATGAGGAGAGCGCCAAAGCGCTGCCGAAGATCATTGAGCGGTATAAAGCGGCGGGTTATGTCTTCAAGACGCTGGACGGCAGCTCGGTCCCGGTTCAGTTCAAGGCTCGTCCGGGCAAGGGGGCCAAAGCAAGAGCAAAGCCCGGCAAGGCATGGATCGCCGCCAACATAGCGCCCAACGCCGCCTTGTTCGCGCCAGGACAACCGCTGGCGGTGGAAGCGGGCAAGGCGGAGGCTGTGCTGCAGCCGGGAGAATACCGGATGGAGAACGGCCGTTATATCG
>NZ_ASSC01000086.1 GCF_000520735.1 Paenibacillus forsythiae T98 | reverse complement strand
CGATGGAGCCGCTATCCGCGAAGACAGGAGCGTCGCCACCTGAAATCCCGAATGCGCGAGCCGCCATGGCGACCATCTCCTGGCGGGTGATGAACTGATCGGGCCGGAATTGTCCACCGGCATACCCGGAGACAATTCCATGGTCCGCAGCCGCCAGCACCGTTCCTTCTGCCCAATGGTGATCCATATCCTTGAATTTGGAAGCTCCCGTCGCTTCAAGATCAAGCGCCTTGACGAGCATTGTGGCATATTCGGCCCGTGTAATGGTCTGATTCGGACGGAACGATCCGTCCGGATAGCCTCCGGCAATGCCGCGCGCAGCAAGCTCTCCGATATAGGCCGCCGCCCAGTGTCCTT
>NZ_ASSC01000085.1 GCF_000520735.1 Paenibacillus forsythiae T98 | reverse complement strand
GGCGAAGACCGGGCCTCCAAGGTGGAGGAGCTGGCCCGTCTCGGCTTCACCTGGGCCGATCTGGAGGACGAGGAATATTGGCTGGACGGAGTTGCCGCTATGCGGGAGGATACCTACCGGGAACTGGAGGAGGCTTCCGCCCGGCTGTGGGTTATTCTCGACAAAGCGGCGCGTTACATCCACGGGAGACATGATCTGTACGCCCTGCTGGGCATCCCGGAGGTGCTGTGGGAGATGCTGGATGCCTCGCCGCTTCCGCCGCCCGGCCTGATCAGCCGGTACGCGAGATTTGACTTCGCGGTGGGCGAAGATGGAAGCATCAAGCTCTTGGAGCTGAACGCCGATACACCGACCGGTTATGTGGAGGCGTCGATCGCGACGCCTTGGGCATGCGGGCGGGCGGACGTTCCGACGGTTAATGGCAGGATGCCGGAGCTTGTCGCGGCGGCCTGGGGCGAGGAGCGGCCGGATACTGCGGCCTGCGTGGACTACGGAAGCCATCTGGAGGATTCCGGCACCATCGAGGCGCTGGTGCGGCACAGCGGTCTTGCCGTACAATGCGCCGACTGCCTGGAGCTTACGATTGACGATGGAACGGTCAAGGACGGGCAGGGGCGCGTCATCCACCGGATGTTCGCCCTGTACCCGAAAGAATGGATGGCGGTGGACGAAGGCGGCGATGCCCTGGCTTATGCGGTGGAGACCGGCCGCCTGACGCTGTTCAACCCGCCCCACAGCATTTTGCTCCAGTCCAAAGGATTAATCGCCGCGGTCTGGGGGATGTATGAACTCGGCTTTTTGTTCAGCGGGGAAGAGCGGGATGTAATCGCCAAATACGTTCTTCCTACATATAACAAGCCAGTATTCTCGGGAGACTTCGTGTCCAAGTCGATGTTCGGGCGCGAGGGCGGTTCGGTTCGTCTGTATGACAAGGAGGGGACCCTGGAGCTTGAAGATGAGGACGGGTTCGACAGCAGCGTGCTGTTTCCTTCCGTATACCAGAAGAGAGCGGAGCTGTCCC
>NZ_ASSC01000084.1 GCF_000520735.1 Paenibacillus forsythiae T98 | reverse complement strand
GGGGGGGGGGGAGCCGCTGCAGATCTATGACAAGAGCCTTCGGGCAATGCGTCCGGTTGTGTACGGGGATATTGTGATTTTGCTGCGGTCCGCAAGCGTGTGGGCGCCGCTTATGCTCGAAGAGCTGAGGCTGGAAGGCATTCCGGCTTACGGCGATCAGAACAGGGGCTATTTTCAGGCGACCGAAGTCGAGGTTATTCTTTCCTTGCTGAAAGTAGTAGACAATCCGCAGCAGGATATTCCGCTGGCCGGAACGCTGCGTTCGCCTGTCGTCGGACTGACCGAGGAAGAGCTGGCGAAGGTGCGGCTGTGCAGCGAAGGCTCGTTCTATGACGCGGTTGCCGCGGCGGCCTCGGGAAAGGGGCTGGCGGACGGAGCGGAAAGTGCCCGGGAGATAGCCGGCGATGCTACCGTGAGGGCAGGGGAGAATGAGGCGGGCTCCGGGAGCACAAGCGGAGACGAAGGCTGCGGAGCAC
>NZ_ASSC01000083.1 GCF_000520735.1 Paenibacillus forsythiae T98 | reverse complement strand
TTGAAAGTGTGAAATACGGTTCCTATTTTGAAAATACTAATATTTTATGAGAGAGGTTGATGAAGATGAGTCAACAAACATTTAATCCCACGGAGCAGTTATCCGAAGCAGTGAAGGCCAATCGCGAGGCCGATCATTCGATTAATCCCTTGTTTGTAAACCGCTGGTCGCCCCGCTCGTTCTCTGACCGCAGCGTCAGCGAAGAGGATCTGCTGACGGTGCTGGAGGCCGCGCGCTGGGCTCCGTCCGCCAGAAACGGCCAGCCTTGGCGTTTTCTCCTGGCCAAGACAGAGGAGCAGCTGCAGACCTTCCGGGAATTGATCTTCCCAAGCAACCGGGTATGGGCGGATCAGGCTCCCGCTATTATTGGTCTTGCTTCCTACAAGCTGTGGGAGGATGGCCAGCCCAACCGGTTCCATGCGTTTGACACCGGCGCCGCCTGGCAGGCGATCGCGCTTCAAGCCTCGCTGCTGGGCTTGTCCACCCGCGCCATCGCCAGCTTCGATCAGGAGAAGGCTCGCACCGCTCTGAACGTGCCGGACGATTATGACGTGCATCTGTTGATCCCGATCGGATACCAAGGGGAGGCCGATGCCCTGAACGAAGATTTCCGCAGCCTTGAGAAGCCGAACGGCCGGCGTGCTTTAAAGGACAGCATCATTGAAGGAAAATGGGATTTGCCGCAGGCCTGAGGCATTATATGGCTTAAGAATTGATCATATTAACTGTAAGCTTTAAATGAAGCCTCTCCTAAGTTCGATGAACTTGGGCGAGGCTTCTTTTTTCACGTATGATTTTCTTCAGCGCACGTAAACTCTCATATAGCTGCTTACATCTATACTCTACTTTTGAGGCTCTCCAAAAAGATATTGACGGCTATATCTATTTTTACAACTATGAACGATTGCAGGCAAAGCTAAACGCCCTGAGTCCCATGGAATTCAGGACGGAAGCCGCCTAACTGATTTTTATTTTTGTATTGTCTAATTGACGGGGTGAAGTTCATTTTTTGTTTGTTTTATTCATTATTAAATCCATGAAAATTACCAAAGTGAGTAAAACAAACGATTGCAATAAGGGTTTTTCGTAACCTGATTTATCATAGATAAAATAAGCTAAAATGAAATTGGATACGAAAAAAAGAAGGTATTTCAGTATTTCAACCATCCCATTTCAGAACTAGAACCAAGGCTCTATTATTGTAGATCTTCTAGCATCAGTGGCATACGAGCCACCCGTTCCATTTGAATATTTGGTAACTCTTGTTTTTTTTAGAATCTCATAGTCCCCTATGAAAGTACCGTTCATATCAAAGAATCCTGGACCCAGTTCTCTAAAATAGTATCTAATAAAGGTATATAAATCCTCAGTTGTAGTATTTATGAAATAGTAGGTCGCAAATCCGCCAACTGCTACTGCAACAAGTTCTTGCCAAGGCGTGGTGATATTTTTTGCGTAAGCAGTGAAAGCGACCGTAAAAGCTGTCTTTGTCGCCGCAGTAAATTTCTTCGAATCCGTTATATCATATTGTACCATGTGAATGTAAGAAGTGGGGTAAGAAGTGGCGGTAATAGAACTACGACTGAATTGAGACTGTGAGCTGAGTAGTTTGTTGACGTCAGCTATGGCTTCTTCTGATGTTTTATCTAACTTAATATTGCCATCTACAATTTTATAATCAATATTGTTCTCTTTTAGCAGATTCAATACCCTCTCGTTAGGTGTAGGGTTGGGCGTAGGTGGGAGTTCGGCGGCCGAAGCAATAGGAACACTAAAAACAATCAAGATACAGACAGACAAGAATAGAGTTGATAATTTTTTCACAAGTATAACCTCCATTTTTTTGTAATTTATGGATTATTCAATAATAATAAGGAAATAATTTGAAATTATCAATAGTTCGAAAGTCTTTCTGATTCGACAAAAACAGAGAAGTGTGTTTGGGGTGCATGACATCTTTAAATGACCTGGAATATTTACACATAGAACTAAAAGAAACGAAGTAAGCAGTTTCGCAAGCTCAGGTTATGGGAAAGGGTGAATGGCCATGTAGATCAGTGAGGGTAAATAGAAACCCGGCCCAAGCGAAACCGGCCGACCCTGCATAGAATAAAGCGAGCCTCCTTAGCCGGCTGTTCAGGATAGCTATCCTGAACGGCTGCTGCAAGGAGGCTCGCCATTTTGATTGGGGCCTGATCGGCCTGATTATTGTTTTACGATGTCCTGAACGGCTTTATCCAGCTTATCCAGCAGCTGATCGCGGTTAATCTGGCCGCCCAGATATTCCTGCATGGCCGCGCCGAAGCCTTGAGTTACGCCATCCGGGAATCTGTCCCAGTTCCAGCTCAGAGCGGTCTTGGACTGATCCTGTACCGCTACGGCAATTTGGCCGATATCCTCAGCGGTAGTCGAAATGTTGGACAGGGCCGGGATGAATTTGAATTCTTTGGTCAGATATTTCTTTCCGGTCTCCGACGTTACCATCCAGTTCAGGAACGCTTTCGCTTCTTCCGGATGAGCCGATTTGCTGTTCACAATCCAGTTGTTCGGCACGCCCACGTAGATTTGTCCTTCCTTATCATTGATCGGAAGCGGCAGCAGGCCGAGCTTCAGTGCAGGATCAATCTTGTCGATGTCCCCTTGCGTCCAGTTGCCCTGCAACATCATGGCTGCTTTGCCTGAGGCGAAGTCGGCGACCTGAGTGGCGTAGTCGGTAGTCACTTTATTGTCCTGGGCGTTATTGAAGATCACATCCACAAGATCCAGCCATTGCTTGAACACTTCATTGCCCTTGATCGTTTGTTTGCCCGCTTTCAAATCCTCAATATATGCGGCCGGATCAGGCTGGTTGGCCATCGCCACATTCACAAGATGGATGCCGAGCGACCACCATTCATTGGTTGCTTCAAAAGGCGTAATGCCGGCGGCTTTCAGCTTTTCCACGGCTTCTTTAAGCTGCGGCAGCGTCTTCGGTTCCTCGGTGATGCCCGCCTTGGTGAACAGGTCCTTGTTGTAGATCAGACCGTAGCCTTCCACGTTCATCGGCAGGCCGTACAGTTTCCCGTCCACCGTTGTCGGAATCTTCGAGGTCTCAATCAAGCTGCTTACCCAAGGCTGATCCGACAGGTCGGTCGCCCGGTCCATATATGGGACAAGCGCGGCGAAACCGCCATTGTTGAAGATTTCAGGCTCGGAACCGGAAGCGATTTCAGCTTTCAGCAGCGCGCCGTAATCCTCGCCGCCGCCATGGGTTTCCACTTGAACCTTCACGCCGGTTTCCTTCTCATACTCCTCCGCCAGCGCGTTGATCTGTTCGGCAATCTCCACTTTGAACTGGAAGACCTTGATCGTCACATCTTTTTTAGGCGTATCGGACGCCGGAGATGCGGTCCCGGATGTGCCGCTGTTACTGTTATTGCCCCCGTTGCCGCAGCCTGCAATAATTAGGACGCAAACGATTGCGATTAGAAATGCGAACCGTTTCTTCATTTTACTGCCTCCCCTTGTTTTGTAAGTGTTTACATAATGATCGTAATGCAATGTGACCCGGGCCAACACTTAATATTTTGTCTGAAAAGGTGGATATTGTTGCCGGAGGCTCAGCCTTTAACGGAACCGGCGGTTACGCCCTCCACGATGTATTTCTGCAGAATGAGGAAGAACAGCAGGATCGGAGTAATCGCCATCACCAGACCCGCCAGGGCAAGATCCCACTTCTTAGTATATTGACCGAAGAATTTGGTGACCGCAAGGGGCAGCGTCGTTAAATCCTTGTTGCCCCCGATAATCAGCACCGGCAGAAGGTAGTCGTTCCAGATCCACAGCGTATTCAGGATAACCACCGTAACCATAATAGGCATCAGCAGCGGGAAGACGATCCGGAAAAAGACGCCGTACGGATTGGAGCCGTCCACCCGGGCGGCCTCTTCCAGCTCCAGGGGTACGGTTTTGATGAAGCCATGGAACAGGAAGACCGACAGCGGCATGCCGAAGCCGAGATAACAGGCGACGATCCCGTACAGCTCTCCGCGCAGCTCAAGCAGGCTGGTCACCCGCACAAGCTGAAGCATCAGCGATTGAAACGGAATAATCATGGCCGACACCAGCAGCAGGAAGACAAAAGAGTTGAACTTCGTAGGTCTTCTTACGATCTGGTAGGCGGCCATCGAGCTGAACAGGACAATGAACACGACGCTGAGCGCCGAAATTTGCAGGGAGTTCCAGAACGCCTGCGGGAAGTCGATCATTTTCCACACATCGCTGTAGTTGCTCCAGTGAAACAACTGGGGAAACGAGGCGGCGTCCAGCAAAATTTCCTTCAGCGTCTTCACCGAGTTCGTCAGCACCAGATAGAAGGGCGCCAGAAAAATGACCGCGAGCAGGATTGCTAAAATTTCGATAATGAAGGTTTTGGATTTATATGTCTCGATATTCATTATGCCGATACCTCCTTGCGTTTGGTGATGATAACCTGAGTAACCGTTATAATCGACACGGCGGCGAAGAACAGCAGCGCTTTGGCGGTTCCCAGCCCGTAACGGTTGTTGATCAGCGCCTCCGAATAGATGTTATAAGCCAGCGACTGCGTCGAGGTCCCCGGTCCGCCCTTGGTCAGCGACAGGTTGAGGTCGAACATCTTGAACGCGTTGGAGGTTGTAAGGAACAGACAGATTGTGATGGCCGGCATGATGAGCGGCACGTACACGCTTTTAAAAAGCTGATAGGGCCGCGCGCCGTCAATCTTGGCAGCCTCGATCAAGTCCTTCGGAATGCCGGCGAGAGAGGCGATGTAAATGACCATCATATACCCCGCAGTCTGCCATACGAATACGATGACAAGTCCCCAGAAGCCGGTATTTGGCGTTCCGAGCCATGGCAGGTTGAAGAAGGGGATATTCGTAGAATCGCCGATGGTGGCGAAGCCTTTGGTGAAGATGAACTGCCAAATATAGCCGAGCAGGATGCCGCCGATGACATTGGGCATAAAGAAGACGGTCCGCAGCACTTTCTTCGTCTTAAGCGACGCCATCAGCACAAAGGCGAGCAGCAGCGCCAAAATATTAGCGATTACAACAGAAACGACGGTGAAGCGAAGCGTGAAGTTAAGCGAGCTCCAGAAATTGTCGTCATGCAGAATGCGGCTCCAGTTGGCCGAACCTGTCCATACCGCTTTGTCCAGATCCAGCCCGTTCCAGTTGGTCGAAGAATAATAAAATCCGAGAATGAAAGGGGTGATCACAATCGTCAGAAAGAAAATGAGACATGGACCTAAAAATACAATTTGCTGTGCCCAGCCCCTGTGAATGCTGAACACTTTTCTCAAAGCCGATTTCCTATTTACGGACTGAGCCCAGTTCTCTTGAATACCCAGTGCTTTTCTCATGGCGGTTCTCCTTTTTACGTAGTATCATTGCTTTATACTGTCATTATAGGTATCCATGAAAGCGTTTAACACTCAATTTGATGACCGTTAAGGTGGATTATATTGCAGCTTGGCCGGGCAGACTGGAAGATTCAAGGAGGGAGGGACCTATGTTCAAACACAGCATCCGTAATCGACTGATGGCGCTCGTGCTGCTGGCGGCCGTCATTCCGGCTGGCGTCTCGGTCATATTCTCGTATCTGTATACGAAGCAATCGGTGACCGAGCAGTCAATCGGCCAGAACCGCAAGCTGCTGGCGCTGGGGGCGGCCAATCTGGACGGTTATTTTAAGGGCATCCATCAACGCGCCCTGAGCATATACAGCGGAATCAACATACAGAACTCATTTTATACCTCCATATTGTCGGTCAAGAATCCGGCCACTCTTCCCAAAGGGACGGTTCAGCCGGATAACCGGAACATTGTCATCACTCAACTGTACAACCTCTTTTTGTCCGACCGGAACATCTTTCAGATCCATCTTTATGTAAGGGCTAACAAACAGTCCAACACGCTGCTTCAGGGACAGTTCCGCAGGGAGTACAATCCCCGGTATACGCCGCTTGCCAATCCCGACGGGTCGGCGCGGCCCTTCGTGGAAGCGACGCATATGGATCATCAATATGGCGTGAAGTCGGGATTTCCGAACTTCAAAGGGGGAGCGACGCCGGTGTTCAGCGCCCATTATCCGATCTACCGGACGCCCAGCGACGAAGTCATTGCCGATCTGTCGCTTGACTTCCGTCTGACGGATATGGAAGCCATAGCCAAGTCGATGTACAACCGGGACACCGAGCGTCTCTATATTGTGGATGAGCAGGGGAAGACGCTGTATGCTTCGGGCGGCCAGTGGATCGGGGAGCCGATTGAAGCAGGCTGGAGCAAGCTTCCGCAAGGAGCTGACAGCGGCCACTTCTCATGGAATAATAAGGAGTTCAAGGGTATTATTATGTATAGGCATATTGACTCGGCTATTTTTAAAGGCAATATTATCAAGCTGGTGCCTTATGAGGACCTGTACAGCGACGCGCGAACCATTAGCCGCATCAATACCGGAATCGGCGTGCTGTTTCTGATTATCGCGGGCATTGCGGGCATCTTGATCACTATCGGCTTTACAAGACCGATCAAGCAGCTGATTTCCTACACGCAGAAGGTGCAGATCGGGCAGTTGGACGCTTCCGTCAATTGGGTGCGCGAGGATGAATTCGGGCTGCTGGCCCGCAAGATTACCGATATGACCCGTACGATCAACGATTTGATTCTTCAGGAATACCGGTTGGAGATCGCTAACAAGACCAGCCAGCTGAAGATGCTGCAGGCCCAGGTCAACCCGCATTTTCTATACAACGCGCTGCAATCGATCGCCACCCTTTCCCTGAGATACAACGCTCCGAAAATTTACGACCTCATTTATTCCCTGGGCAGCATGATGCGGTATTCCATGACGACGGACGGAATACAGGTGACGCTTCAGGACGAGATTGAACATGTGGAGAATTATACGGCTCTGCAAAGAGAGCGCTTCGGCGAGGAGAATTTGCGGCTGGACGTTGACATCGAGGAGAGAGCAAGCGGTATTTTCGTACCGAAAATGATCCTGCAGCCATTGGTTGAGAACATCTTCAAGCATGGCTTCCGCGATGGCATCAAGGATGGCGTGATCTCCATTACAGGCAGGCTGGATAACGAAGGGCGGCTGGTCATCACCGTCAGGGATAACGGCAAAGGCATACCGGACGGGCGCCTGAAAGAAATAAGGGAATGTCTTAAGCGGACCGAGCACAGCGGGGAGGAGGGAATCGGGCTTCGCAACGTACTCGCGAGACTGCGGCTTCAGATTAGCGAAAGATCCGAGCTGCTGCTGCGGGGCGGTGAAGACGGAGCGGAAGTCGTCATGATTATACCTTTGGATGATACGGCCTTCAGGAAGGAAGAGAGAGCGGAATGAAAGTACTGATTGTAGACGATGAGAAGCATGTGCGCGAGGCCATCCGCTATTTTGTACCATGGGAACAGTATGATGTCAGCGATATATACGAAGCCACGAATGGCCAGGAAGCGATGGACATCATTCTGGAGCAGCAGCCGGCGGTCGTGTTCACGGATATGCGGATGCCGCTTATGGACGGCGCCGAGCTGCTGGAATGGCTGCACCGCTGCTCTCCTTACACGAAGACCATCGTCATCAGCGGTTATCAGGATTTCAACTACGTCAAGCCGGCTATTGTCTACGGCGGAGTCGATTATCTGCTCAAGCCGCTCAACCGCAAGCAACTGATCTCCGCCGCCGAGCGCGCCTTTCAGAAGTGGAAGGAGGAGAAGCGGGAGCGGGAACGGACCTTCCATCAAAATATCCGGCTCAATGTGCTCCGTCCGCTGTACTGGGACAAGACGCTTTCGGATCTGGTGAACGGAACCATCACCTTTCAGGATCTGGAGGAGGCGCTGTTCGAGGAGCTGGGACTCCCGAAGAACGCGAAGCGCTGCCGTATCGCCGTCATTTCACTTCAATCCTCGGGGGGCCGGCTGCTGCAAAGGTTCCAGGGCGATATCCAGCTGACCTCCTTCGTTCTGGCGAATGTCTGCAATGAAATCGTAAGCTTGCGGAAGCTGGGCTTTGCATTTCGTTATTGGCATGAAGGCACGGATGTAGCCGTTCTCTTCTGGGACGAAGTGGATGAGGCGGAGAGGCTGCTGCTTGAGATTAACGAGTCAGTCAAACGGGCGTACGGCATCCCGCTCGACATCGGTCTGAGCACGGTCCTTCCCTTTCCGGAACGACTGTGCGCCGCTTTTACAGAGGCAAGAGAGGGACTGGCTGAGCGGAATCTTCTGCAGACGGGCAACCGCATTCATCCGTACCGGAAGGAACGGTCTGAGGCGGCTCTTGATGAGGGAGACAGGACTGCGGCGCTGCTGGAGAACCTTCGGCTTTCGCTGCTGTCGGGCGATGCGGAGCGAATCGTCCGGCGCCTGGAGGAATGGACCGATTCGGTTGCCGGAAGCAGTATGCTGACCCTGAACGGCCTCAAGGATCGGGAGGCCCGGCTAAGACATGTGCTGACCCGGTGGAGGCAGGAATGGTCCGGCAGCGAGGCAGGTTCGGATGATGAGCCGCCTTTCCCGGGCGGAATGGATGAGAGCGGCAATTTTTCCATCGAACGCTGGAAGGAAGGAATCAAATCATACCTGTTGATTATGGTCGGCGAAAGCAAGCTTTCCCGCACCTCGGACAGCCGGCTGATCCGGGAAATCCGGGATTACCTGGACAAGAATTACCAGCAGGAGATTACGCTGCAGCATATCGCGGACCGCTTTTTCCTTAGCCGGGAGAACGTCTCGCGCAAGTTCAAGCAGGTTACGGGTGAGAATCTGTCTGATTATCTGACGAATTTGCGGATCGACAGGGCCAAGGAGCTGCTGCACAATTCGGAGCTGCGCCTGTCGCGGATTGCCGAACTGGTCGGCTATGAAGACGAGAAGTATTTCAGCCGCGTGTTCAAGAAGGCGACGGGCCAGACGCCGCGGGAGTTTCGGAAGCGGGATGAGGAGGGGTGAAGGCGCTATTTTCCTGAGAACAAGGAACTGTATCAGAGGAGCAACCGTGAGATACAGTTCCTGTTCAGGAATTAATTCAAATCAAATCGGAGGCTCTTTAAATATTCCTCTCTTGTTAATTCATAATCAATGGAAGATTGCAATTCTCCAAGCTGATTTTTCCACGTGTCGATACGAACAGCCATTTTTCGAAAGCCAATTTTCTCATATACATGCTGTGCTCCTGTGTTCTTGACGTTGGTATCGAGTATGATTGTGTGATACAGCAGCTGCTCAAATAAAAAGCTGATGAGCATAGTCAAAAAAGTGGTTCCAAAGCCTTTTTCCTGCTGGCTGAAATCGCAGATTTTAATGCCAATCTCTGCAACGTTCTCTTCAACCGTTCTGTAATTCATTTCCCCGACAGGAACATGATCAATCTCCAGAATCAAGCGGCGGCCACGGTCAGAATCAGTCTTGAGTTTATCCAGAACCTCTTGTTCGGTAGTGCCGATACCATTGGGAAAGCCGGCATGAGCCATAATTCTTCCATCGTTCCACCAGTTGCACAAGGCTTGTGCATCGCCTGCATTCGCATTTCTGATGACTAAATTTCCACTTTTCAAATACATTTCATTTCCTCCATATAGTCGGAGGGCTAAAGTATAGTCACCCTCCCGGAAATCAGGTAGGCTGGCAACATTCTATTTTTCATAGGAAATCACCCTTTCGGTTTACTATAGGTTCAATAAAGCAGCCCAGTGCCTGCCGCAGATACTGGGCTGTTCTGTCACGCCGCTACTTGGGTCAGACTATCCCCGCAGTATGTCCTCAATCTTCTCCAGCTCTTCCGCGCTGAGCTCGGGCGCCTTCAGGGCGGCGGCGGCGTCTTCGATCTGACTGACCTTGCTTGCGCCGATCAGCGCCGAGGTCACCTTGCCTCCGCGAAGCACCCAGGATAAGGCCAGCTGGGACATTTTCTGTCCGCGCGCCGCCGCTACTTCATTAAGGCGACGGACCTTGCCGAGCACTTCCTGCGTCAGTTCCTTCTCGGACAGGAATGCGCTCGGTCCGGCCGCGCGGGAATCCGGCGCGATGCCGCTCAGATAGCGGTCCGTCAGGATGCCTTTTTGCAGCGGCGAGAAGGCAATCGTACCCACGCCCTCCTCCTCAAGCACATCTTGCAGTCCATCCTCAATCCAGCGGGACAGCATGGAGTAATTCGGCTGGTGGATCAGGCAAGGGGTGCCGAGTCTCCGGAGAATCCGGATCGCTTCCCGCGCCTCCTCGGCGCGGTAATTGGAAATGCCGACGTACAGCGCCTTGCCCTGACGGACGATCAGATCCAGCGCGGCCATCGTTTCCTCAAGCGGAGTATCGGGGTCGGGACGGTGGTGATAGAAAATATCGACATATTCAAGGCCCATCCGTTTCAGGCTCTGGTCGAGACTGGCGACGAGATATTTCTTGGAGCCCCATTCTCCGTACGGACCCGGCCACATATAGAACCCGGCTTTGCTGGAGATGATCATTTCGTCCCGGTAGGGAAGAAAATCCTTGTTCAGAATGGTACCGAAGTTCTCCTCGGCAGAGCCTGGGGGCGGCCCGTAATTATTCGCGAGGTCGAAATGCGTAATGCCCAGATCGAACGCTCTCCGGATCATGGCTCTGCCGTTCTCCAGCGTGTCGATCCCGCCGAAGTTATGCCAGAGGCCGAGTGAAATTGCCGGCAGGCGCAGTCCGCTGCGTCCGCAGCGGTTATAGACCATATGGTCATATCTTTCCGTACTGGCTGTGTACATGATTGAATGCCCTCCTGCAATGAAATGGTGTTCGCCCAGGGCGGGCGAACGGTTATTGCTGCGCTTTCATTGTAGCCGAATCGAGGAAACAAACGAATGTCAGCAAGGGAGGAATATATATCATAATGTCAGATTGGCATTCCCTTCCCGGTAGCTCCTAGGGGAGCAGCCGTGAACCTTCTTGAACATTCGCGAGAACAGGAGCGCATCCTCATAACCGATGGAGCGGGCAATCTCTCCGATCGTGCAGTCGGTTCGGGTGAGCAGCTCGCGGGCTTTAGCCATGCGGTACCCCAGCAGGTACTGGCGCGGAGGCATGCCGACAACCTGCTTGAAGAGCGCGGATACGTATTTCCGGTTAAGCTGCAGCATTTCAGACATCATTTCCATCGTGATATTCTCGCCGTAATGGGACTCTATAAAATGCAGGCATTTTTCCACATGCTCGTTCTTGCGTCCTTGCAGAGCGGAAGCCGCAGTAGACGCCGGGACGGTACGAAGAAGAACTGCCAGAAATTCGTACAGAACAGCCGTTAGCGGCAGATCCAGCGCGCCAATCGTCCGGGAAGCCTCGGTCAGTCGGTCATAAAGTCCGTTCATGACCTTGCCGTCCATGGGAAACACAGGGGATTCCGGGGACAGGGTTGTTCTGGACAGGAGCGCCTTCACCCGCTCGCCCGTAAAAGCAATCCAGGAGTAGCTCCAGGGATCGCTCTCATCCGCGGCGTAGGAGGCAACGACCCGGGGATAGGTCAGAAAGGCCTGCCCGGGGAACAGAATATGGGACTGTCCGCCCGTCATGACCCTGCCGGTCCCTTTATGGATGAAATGGATTTTGTAGTAGTCCCGGAAGCCGGGACCGAAGGAATGTCCGGGAGCGCATTGCTCACGGCCCCAGAACAGCAGATAGAGATCGGGAGAGACCCCAAGCGGCGGCTCCGCGTTGTAATGAAAGACGGCCATGTTTTTGCTCTCCTTGTTTGGCAATCAGGATATAGCGCCGAGCGCTTCATCATTTCATTATACCTCAAAGGCCAACTGCGGATAAAAGGACAAAATAAAAACCGGCTTTCCAAACGGAGCCGGCGAACGATTTGTGAGACCTATTCTTTTGTTCGGGAACGATTCGGGTGGAAAGCCTAAGCTTCCATTTTCAACATAACCAGCTCGTCCACAGGATTGCCCTCGACCAGATGCTCCTTAACGATACGCTGAACATCGTCAGTGGTCACATTGTAGTACCATACGCCGTCTGGATAGACAATGAGAAAAGGGCCGTTGCCGCAAAGGCCAAGACAGCTGGTCTTGTTGATCTTGACCGTCTTATTGATTCCCTGTTCGACAAGCTCTTCCTTGAAAGCCTGCATAACTTCTTCTACATCCTGGTTATTACAATGCTCGCTGCAACAAAACAACAGATGTTTCTTTAAAACCTTAAGCCGCATGTTCATGGTTTCTTCCTCCTTGGTTTGCGTTGCTTTTATTTACACCTTTAGCATGAAGTATAGTCGTTTTATTACGGTTTGTAAGGAAAAAAAAGTGAGTGTTCCAAAAGATTCAATAATCCGAAAATTATTTCACATACTGCGTTATGTATAATGACGCGACTATGACTTTCCATGGATTTTGTGGCGATTTTTTATCATACCTTGGCTTGTTTGCTGTTTAGAAATTATTTTTGAGGATTCAGCTTTGGGGTTGCCGATTCTCCGTTTATCCCATATCGATTTGGTTAAGTAAGCTATGAGCAAGGGAATTTAAAATTTTAAATTTACTTTGGGAGGTAATCGCTATGAATAAGAGAATTGTTGGCGTCTTTACGAACGAGCATGATGCGTCGCAGGCGATCGGGGATTTAAAGAGTCGCGGTTTTCAGACAGAGGATATCTCCGTTATTGCGAGAAATAAAGAGGATGTGAACACAGTCGGTGAAGAGACGGGCACGAAGGCTCCCGAAGGAATGGCTTCCGGAGCGGCGACGGGCGGCCTGCTCGGCGGAGTAACCGGATTGCTCGTCGGCATCGGCGCGCTGGCGATTCCGGGTATTGGGCCGATCATTGCAGCCGGTCCGATTGCGGCGACATTGGCCGGAGCGGCGGTGGGGGCAGGGACAGGAGGTCTGGTTGGAGGGCTGATCGGCCTGGGTATTCCGGAAGACGAAGCGGAGAGCTATACCCGGTACGTCGATGAAGGCCGCATTCTGGTCATGGTCGATGCGGACACCTCGCAGGAAAGGGTTGTGCATGAAGCGTTCCGGACGCATAACCCGCTGAACAGCCACTATAATGGAACGAGCGAAACGATGCCCGGGAATATGATAACCGACGACTCGGCCGCCGATGACCCGATGAACGACAGGGCCGAAAGATCGGTTGCGAGAAGCTCTAATAACGCATTCAACGGTTCGGGTCTTGAAGGCAAGCGTCCGCACGATAATCTGCCGGTGCCGCATCGGAACATCCCGGATTGAAGAGGCGTTATCAGAGAAAAAAGTGGAGATAGGCCTTAAAATGAAGAGCGGCCTCTCAAGCCCGAATGGGCTTGGAGGGCCGCTCTTGTCAGCGAATGGACTTGCCCGAAGTTAAACAACCGGTACGTTATTCAGGCGGCCGCGCATGAACAAGACCGTGTCCCTCGCTCGGAGCGGACACGGTCTTCGATGGTTACAGTATGGAATATTTACAGGGACGCAACCTTCTTCCCCGAAGCCCCCTGCGGGATTTCCTTGCCGGGCAGGAAGTGGATGCTGCGGATATAGCGGATCGTCCGGCTTTGCGCCCGCATGATGACGGAATGCGTCTCCGCGCGCTCCTTGCCGATGAAGCGGACGCCATTCAGGAATTCGCCGGAGGTTACCCCGGTGGCGGCAAAAATCACATCCCCCGTTCCGACCATATCGTCCATGTACAGCACGCGCGTCGGATTGGCAATGCCCATCCGCATGCAGCGCTGCAGCTCAAACGGGCCTTGCGGCAGCAGCTGGCCCTGCATTTCGCCGCCCAGGCATTTCAGCGCCGCTGCGGCAAGCACGCCCTCCGGAGCGCCGCCGGAGCCAAGGTACAGATCC
>NZ_ASSC01000082.1 GCF_000520735.1 Paenibacillus forsythiae T98 | reverse complement strand
CTGCTGTTCTGGCTGCCCGCACTGGCACGAGCCGAAGCCGTCAGGGCAGGGAGCCTTTACGGTCAGCATCCATCCTCATGGAAACTGCCTGCGGCGGGAGTCTGCTGCCTGCTGCTTGCGCTCAGCCTGCTGTCCTTCCGGGCTTGCCGGGGAGAAGCGCTGTACCGCGCTGCGGCATCGGCCCGCCAGACGCCGGAGGCGGCCGCGCTGCTGGAACGGTCGCTTGCCTGGAACCCATTGTCTCCGAAGAGCGCGCTGGCGCTGTCTTCCCTCCTTAATCCGGAGCGGAGGACGCGAATATTAATGAGCGGTCTGCGTTATTCGCCGATGAACCCTACATTAAATTGGGCGATGGCCGAAGCCGTCTCGGAGCAAGGTCCTCCGGGCGAAGCCTTGTACTGGCTGCGCCGCAGCCAGCAGCTTGACGTTTTTAATTACGTTAAGCGTACAGAATCCGTAAAGCTAATGCTGGCGATGGGTAAGCGTTATCTGGCAGAGGGATATGGGGAAGAAGCGCTGCGCTGCGCGGAAGCGGGACGGGAACTGCTCAAAGAGTATTTTTGGCTTGCGGCTGAAACGGGGGAAACGCCCCTGCATAACGACCGCAGGTTTCGCTTTACAGCCGAAGCCCGCACGCTTAACGAACGGCTGGAAGCCCTGAAGCGGGAGGCTTCAGGGCTGGCCGGGCAGCGGAGGGAGGCGGAAGACTACGCCTTGAAACGGCGGTAATCCGCCCACGAATATACATACGGGAATACGACGGCAAGCAGGAGTGCGGCAATGAGCATAACCGTGAACCAACTTCCCGGAAGAAAGGAGCCGACGATAATAACGACGCCTGCCGCAGCCCAGAGCGCTCCGGCGAGACGATGGGTCCGGCGCCATACCTCGGGACTGGCCAGCGTCCAGGGCGTCTTCACGCCCAGGAAGTAGTTGTCCTTGACCTGCGGCATATAATTGCCGATGACGATAAAGGCTGCTCCGAGAACGACGGTCGCAATTCTGGAGCTCGGCAAGGAGACGCCAAGCCCGTATAATACGGAAGCGGCAAGCGCGAAGTCGAAGATCAGGGATATGACCAGACGGATCATCGCATAAGCATTCTCGAATTTGGCGTAGCGTTCTTTTTTCGGATCAAGGGGACGCGTAATCTGCATCAGGACCGGCATTAGAACCCCAAGCCCGCCAAACAGCGAGATTGCCGAGTCCTTGCTCTGAAATCCGTCGAATTCTCCCGATATACCGATATGGGACGGGAGCTGGGCGGGCAGCCGGTGATAGTTGACCAGCGCGAAGCCGACCGTAAGCAGACCCACTGCAACGGCCAGGGTGTCCTGCCATTTCCATTTGAAATCTTTCATCGCATATTCCTCCTAAGAGCGGTTGGAAGATTACTCTTCCGGTTTTGCGGATTTTGAATGTTCCTGCTTTTTCTGCCTCCTGTTATTGCCTTGGACGCTGTCCGTCAGCTCCAGCAGCCAGCCGAGCACTTCATCCAGAACGGTGGTATTAAGCGTATAGCGGATGAACTGTCCCTGCCGCTCGTCCTGTACGAGTCCCGCATGCTTGAGGGTGTTCAGATGATGGGAGATGCTCGGTTTGGACATGTTGAAGAATTCAGCGATTTCTCCGGCGGTCCGATCCTTGTCGCGCAGCAGACGGATGATTTGCCGGCGGGGAGGATCAGCCAGCGCTTTAAAGGATTCGTTCATCGTGTTCAATACCCTTTCGATATTTAGATAATTGCTTAAATATATAATAATTCGCATCATTTACTTTGTCAACGACTGGAAAGCGGACCTCGCAGCCAAACTAGAAGTCGTAAGCATCCCTATGCTAGAATAGGCTAAGAGAAGCTGGTTGCATAGACAAGAATGCGCGGGAGAGTCCAGGGCTGTACATAGGGTGCAGACAGCATTCGGAATAATCGGGAGGAGGAACGAGAGTTGCATGTCATTTCAGATCTGGTCTCGCAGCTGTTCGAATGGATTCAGAGTCTGGGTTACTTTGGCATTATGATTGGACTTATGATTGAAGTTATTCCCAGCGAGATCGTCCTGGCCTACGGCGGTTATTTGGTTCATTTGGGAGAGATTAATTTCTTCGGGGCCGTTTTGTTCGGTACGATAGGCGGGGTTGTGGCGCAGATTTTCGTGTACTGGGTCGGGCGTTACGGCGGCAGGCCGGTCCTGGAGCGGTACGGTAAATACATTTTAATCCGAAAGCATCATATCGATCATGCGGAAGCCTGGTTTGAGAAGTACGGCACAGGCGTTATTTTTACGGCGCGGTTTATTCCGGTGGTCCGGCACGCCATTTCCGTCCCTGCGGGCATTTCCCGTATGCCGATTTGGCGGTTCATCATGCTCACTACGCTGGCTGTCATCCCCTGGAGCGTATTGTTTGTCTATCTTGGCATGAGCCTGGGTGAAAACTGGAAGAATATTGATGAAAAAGCCTCCGCCTATACGCATGAAATCATCATCGGCGCACTGGCGCTTATCGTGGTTTATTTTCTGTTCAAGTGGCTCCAATCCAAAAAGAAAAGAGGTAATGCGGCATGAAGCGAAATCTGGCCTCCAAATTCGGACAGGGTCTGACGCCCCGTCAATTCGTGGAGAGCATGACCAAGAACCAGCAGCCGTTTGAAGCCTGGTATGAAGCCTTTTCCTGGCAGGACGAGAGCGACCGGGAGTTTTTTGAAAGCCTTAACCACCGCGACGATCTGCGCTCGCTTATATTGGCGGCCGACTGGTGCGGCGACGTCGTCCGCAATGTCCCTGCCGTATTCCGGATCTTGGAGACGGCGGGCATCCGGACGGAAGTGCTCATTCTGGAGGACAATCAGGATGTGATGGACGATTATCTGACCATGGGCGGACGCGCGGTGCCGATTGTCATTATCGCGGATACGGGCGGACATGTGCTGGGACATTGGGGTCCGCGTCCGCAGCATGTGCAGCGGCTGATGAACGAGTTCAAGAGAGAGAATCCGGACCGCGAGGCTCCGGACTATGAAGCCAAAATCGCCGAGGTCCGCAAGGCGATGGGCCAGGCTTACGGGGAAGGAACGGAATATCAGGCTGTGATCGCCAGGGAACTGCGCGAACTGATTTCCGGCTTTTGAGCCATGCTGAACATTCGGAATTTTAATCTCGGTCCTTTGCAGACCAATGCCTACCTGCTGACGGGAGCGGACCCCGCCAAAGGCATTATTATCGACCCCGGCATGAACCCGGCCCCGCTCGTGCGGGCCATTCAGGACATGGAAATCGAGGCGATTCTGCTGACGCACGCCCATTTCGACCACATCGGCGGCGTTGACGAAATTCGCAAGCTGAAGAACTGTCCGGTCTATCTCCATGCCCAGGAGAGCGATTGGCTGACAAATCCCAAGCTGAACGGGTCGCTTCTGTGGCCGAGCGTATCGCCGCCGATTACGACGGACCCCGCCGAGTTCGATCTGGACGAGGGACAGAAGCTTGAGCTTATCGGCCAAACGTTTCGCGTCTTTCACACCCCCGGCCATTCTCCGGGAAGCGTAAGCCTGCTGTGCGAAAATGACCTGTTCTCCGGCGATGTGCTCTTCCGGCTGAGCGTCGGACGTACCGACCTGCCGGGCGGAAGGGAGCGGGATTTGCTGGATTCCATCAAAGGCAAGCTGTTCAAGCTGGGTGACGATGTCACGGTATATCCGGGACACGGCCCGCGTACGAGCATCGGCTTTGAGCGGTCGAACAATCCTTATGTGTCTTGACAGAAGATAACGTTGATCGACAAAATGCGGGAAATAGGCTGGACAAAAAGATACAAACTTGCTACAATGACGTTAATTAAATGTAACATTTACCTAAGCGAAGCACGCAGACTGTGGAATGATCCCGGTTTGCGTTCTTTTTTTGTCTTGCGGCTTGAACCGACGCCGTCAGGCGTTTCTCTTAGGTGAAGAGTGAACGGAGGAGCATTTGTTGAAGAACAGGATAAGCTATCTTGTGGATTACGGGGAGTACGGCAGTGAATCCGGATTTGCTGGCGCTGAGCAGGCGCCGGATAACGTAAAGGATCAAGCTGCGGAATCAAACGGAGAGGGCGGTATTCGGGAAGAAGCCGCGTCCTGCACTGGAGCCGGGGATCATGATCAATACGCTTCGCAGATGCCGGCTGTTCCCTTGTTCTGGAGCTTCCCGAGAGGAAGGGGAGTAAGGCAGCCTTGGCGGACCAGACTGTGGGAGCATCAGAGAGACCAGCTTTAATTTGTTCATGAAGCCTTTGAACGATTCAATCATCTCAGGCGTATTACATATGAAAAAATAAACGGCGGGAGAACCGATGAACGACGAGGAATCTCAAATCATCCGCAAGGCGCAGCGCGGCGACCATCTTGCGCTGGCCCAACTGCTTCAGAATCATTATGCCTTCCTGTACAAGTATTTGCTGAAGCTGACGATGGACCCGGCGCTTGCGGAAGATGTTACCCAGGACACGATAGTCAGATGTATGGAAAAGATCGCGTTATACAACGGCTCGTCCTCTTTTTCTTCCTGGATGATTACGATAGCGACCCGGCTGTATATCGACAGGATGAGACGGCGCAGCCGGGAGGAGGAATGGATTCGGCGCGAGCAGGGCATCCGGTCGATCCGCTGGCGGTTCGAGACCCGGGGCGAAGAGTGGAACGAGGTGCTGGACGCCTTGTCCCGCCTCCCCTTGCCCCAGCGGGCGGCGCTTCTGCTCAAGCATTATTATGGCTACAGCTACGGGGAGATTGGCGGCATGCTGGGGATTCCCGAAGGGACGGCCAAGTCGCGCGCGGCGTATGGGCTGCGGCAGCTGCGAGAGGAGTTGAAAGAGGATGACGAAAGATAATACCGGACCGGATGGCGGCGGCAGGCCGGGAGACACGCCGGAACAGGGAAAACGGCCGAAGTCTGCGGACGGTGCCTCACTGGAATTCGCGCTGCCGGAGCTTATAGAGGGCTTGGAACGGCTGGACCGCGCATACGCCGAGGACGCCGCACCGCCTTCGCTGGGCGAACTGCAAGCCCGGATGATCGCCGTATCCGAAGGACAACGGCGGCGGATGCTTAGGGAATGGCTGCTGTTCTGGCTTGTCTCCTTGTGCCTGCTCGGGTTCTCCTTGCTGGCGATGACTTCGGCGCCTCTCTTGTACTGGATGATTCAGGGGCTTGTTCCTGTCGCGG
>NZ_ASSC01000081.1 GCF_000520735.1 Paenibacillus forsythiae T98 | reverse complement strand
AAGGGGGGAGCCGCTGCGGCTGTCGGCTTCGACGACGACGGTGCCAAGGGCAAGACCGGCTATAATCCGGTTGCGCTGGGGAAAGAGGCCGGGATGGCTTTTGGTGCCGATCGGATACTCGGTGACCACCAGACCTTGACGTGAAATCTGTTCCAGCAGTTCGCGATTCTCCGGAGGGTATACTTTGTCCATGCCGGTAGCCATGACGGCCACGGTTCCGCCTGCTTGTCCCAGGGCGGCTTCATGACAGATGCTGTCGATTCCCCGGGCCAACCCGCTGACAACGGTAAAGCCGCTTGACGCCAGCTCTTCGGCGAGAACAGCCCCAACCTTCCGGCCGTATGCCGTCGGGACGCGCGTGCCCACCATCGCAATGCCGGGACCATGCAGCAGATCGGCCCGTCCCCGGCAGTATAATATCCAGGGTGGCTGAGGCGTTTCCTTCAGCAGCCCGGGATATTGATCATCGAACACGGTAATCATCGATACACGGGCCGACTCCATGAGAGAACGGCGCTGCATCACCCAATCCGGGGTCAGAATTTTTGACAGCTTTGCCGACATTCCAGGCGTTATGCCCATTCTCTCCCAATCCTCCGCCGTACAGTCAAACGCCTTATCCGACAAATATCCCGCCTTGCGAATTTTGTCGATGCTCCTCCAGCCTATGCCTTCGATCTCATGCAAGCCGAATAATATATCCCGATTGTTCATAACAGGCTCCCCTTTTATAGAAGGCGCACGCCTCCCTATTTTGTGCTGATTACGGCGATAAACGCAAAAAAAGCAACCTTCTACTCCCGTAAAGAGAATAAAAGGTTGCTTACCTTTGTTTTTAATTATACACAATCAGGCGATAACCGGAAGTGCCGTTTTGCCGGAAAGCGGCAATCCGATGCATCCCTTCGCTTCACGAAGAGCTTAATGCGTCATGCAAGCGTTTAGAATCCCTCTCTCTTCCAGCACGCTAATGAGCGTAGCGCCCATTTCGGCGGGCGTTGGGGCGACTTTGATGCCGCAGGCCTCAAGAACCGCGATTTTCTCGCTTGCTGTGCCTTTTCCGCCGGAGATAATCGCGCCCGCATGGCCCATGCGCTTGCCCGGAGGGGCCGTCTTCCCCCCGATGAAGCCGACTACCGGCTTGGTCATATGATCACGAATCCAGACGGCAGCCTCCTCCTCGGCCGTTCCGCCGATCTCCCCGATCATAATGACCGCTTTCGTGCCGGGGTCATCATTGAATCTTTTCAGAATATCGATAAACTCCGATCCCTTGACCGGATCGCCTCCGATGCCGACCGCCGATGACTGGCCGATGCCGCGGGTCGTCAGTTGATGAACCGCTTCATAGGTCAGCGTTCCGCTGCGGGAGACAACGCCGACATAGCCCGGCATGTGGATATAGCCCGGCATGATGCCGATTTTGCATTCCCCGGGCGTAATGATACCCGGACAGTTCGGACCGATCAGTACGGTCGAGCGGCCTTCCAGATAACGCTTCACCTTGACCATATCAAGCACCGGGATACCCTCCGTAATACAAATGACAAGATCAAGCTCGGCATCCGCCGCCTCCATAATCGAATCGGCCGCATAGGCCGGAGGCACATAAATAACGCTGGCGGTCGCGCCCGTCGCCTTCTTGGCGTCAATCACCGTATTGAAGATCGGCAGACTTGCCGTTTGGCCGTCCTTAAGCGTGAGGCCAATGGACGTGCCTCCTTTTCCCGGCGTAACGCCGCCCACCATCCTCGTGCCGTACTCCAGCGCACCTTTCGTATGGAACAAGCCCGTCGAGCCGGTAATCCCCTGAGTGATGACTTTCGTATTTTTATCGACCAGAATGCTCATGCGCGTTCACATCCTATTCCTTATTGTGAAAGTCCGGGAAATCGCATCATATCTGCCGTTACTGCACAAGAGCAACAATTTTACGGGCTCCGTCCGCCATGGAATCGGCCGAAACGATATTCAGTCCCGAACCCGACAAAATTTGCTTCCCCAGCTCTACATTGGTGCCTTCGAGACGGACAACGAGAGGTTTGGTCAGACCGAGCTGCCTGGCAGCCTCCACCACCCCGCTGGCAATGACGTCGCAGTGCATGATGCCGCCGAATATATTGATGAAAATCCCTCTGACCTTGGGGTCGGATAAAATAATCTTGAACGCCCCGGTTACCTTTTCCGCAGTGGCGCCGCCCCCTACATCCAGGAAATTCGCAGGTTCGCCTCCGTAATATTTGATGATGTCCATGGTTGCCATCGCCAGCCCCGCGCCGTTGACCATACAGCCGATATTGCCGTCCAGCGCAATGTAGCTGAGATCATACAGGGACGCTTCAATTTCCTTCTCGTCATCCTCGTCCCGGTCGCGCAAATCCTGGATATCCTGATGGCGGAACAGGGCGTTCGAGTCAAAATTCAGCTTGGCGTCCAGCGCCAGGACGTTGCCGTCCTTCGTTATAACCAGCGGATTGATTTCGGCAATCGAGCAGTCTTTATCGACAAAAGCGGAATAGAGCGCTTGCATAAACTTGACCGCCTTGCTGACCAGTTCATTGGGAATCGAAATATTGTACGCTAGTCTGCGCGCTTGAAAGGACTGAAGTCCCACCGCCGGATCGACGGTTTCCTTAAAAATCTTCCCGGGGCTGCGGGCCGCCACCTCTTCGATTTCCGTTCCGCCTTCCTCGGAGCCCATCAGCACGATCCGGCCCGTTCCCCGGTCCACGACAAACCCGATATAATACTCTTTGTCAATCTGGCAGCCCTCTTCGATAAGCAGCCGTCTTACCACTTTGCCTTCCGGACCCGTCTGGTGCGTCACCAGCGTCTTGCCCAGAATTTCTCCGGCGTATATCCGGACTTCATCCAGGCTCTTGGCAACCTTGACCCCGCCGGCCTTTCCTCTGCCGCCCGCATGAATCTGCGCTTTCACAACGGCCACGGGACTATTCAGCTCCTGAGCCGCGGCAACCGCTTCCTCCACGGTAAATGCCACTTTCCCGTTCGGTACGGTTACGCCGTAACTTTTAAGCACTTCTTTGCCCTGATACTCGTGGATATTCATTCCGGAAGCCTCCTAAAATGCAGCGGAACCCGCATACAGCCTGCAGGCTTTCCGCTATCCGTTTTGATTGCCGCCAAGCTAAGCCTTGCTCAGTCCGGTCCGGCCCCCTGGATTCTCTATGCCAGAAAAAGATTCAGTCAGGATGACCCGCAGCCTTCTTCCCGCAAGCTGACGATGGGCTTACCATGCAAATGAGTAACCCAGAATATTGTATCATGTTTTTGAAGCGCTTACCCCATAAATCTTTCATGGTTTATACATACATTTTCGCATGGTTTCATGCCGGAATGCGAACGATTTCATTGACAAGCTTTCTTGTTAATCAGAACGGCTGCGGGAGTTCGCTTGATGCACCCTGTTCAATAAACTGCGGAACTGCAGCAGGAGATCTCCGAATTCCTCCTTGGACATCGCCATGCCTTCCGCCATTACACCCGGTACTTCTTTGGCCCTATCCTGAAGCGCCCAGCCTTCATCCGTTGGAGAAATCAGCACCTTGCGCTCATCCTCATGCGAACGCTCGCGGATAATCAGACCGGCGGCCTGGAGACGCTTCAGCAGCGGAGTAAGTGTGCCGGAATCAAGATACAAGGCGGCGCCAATGTCCTTGACGGTGCATTGCCCTTGTTCCCATAGAACCAGCATAACAAGATATTGGGAATACGTAACGCCCAGTTCGTCGAGAAAAGGCTGATATAGCTTCGTAATCTCGCGCGAACAGGCATAAATCGTAAAGCAAAGCTGATTTTCGAGCAGCAGCTCCGGAATGGCCGATGATTTTCGGATCATAAGCTTATGTTCACCTGCTTTCTTTCCTCGATTTTATCATATTTTACCGTTTGAATGTTAATTGCGACAAATCGTTTGACTTTAATGCTATTGGGGTTCAATTATTTTGCATAAAATATTAAATAATAGGCTAAGGCTATTGATTTGCGCATTGGTTGATTTATATAATGAATGGAGAGCTATATTTTCGGAAAATGAGGAAGCACCTCTTTACTGAAGATTCGCGCACATGATGCGCCGACTTTAGGGAGAGGTGTTTTGATATGTATGGAAAAATGCACAGCGCGTGCCTGTACGGGATTGAGGGCGTCATGATCGGCGTGGAGGTGGACCTCGCCAACGGCTTGCCGCAGACCTGTATTATCGGGCTCCCCGACTCCGCCATACGCGAGGCGGCTCTGCGCGTACGCTCCGCCGTCAGGAACTGCGGGTTCCGCTATCCGCAGCAGCGGGTCACCATTAATCTGGCTCCGGCCGATCTGCGCAAGGAGGGCTCCGCTTTCGATCTCGCGATCGCTGTCGGCATTCTGACGACAAGCGGTCAGCTTGTGATGCCGTCCGCCGGAACAACGCT
>NZ_ASSC01000080.1 GCF_000520735.1 Paenibacillus forsythiae T98 | reverse complement strand
AAACCTTCCTTCGGGAAGGTTTTTTGCGTACAGGGGGGAGCCCCCGAGGGTTCGTCGGAGCGTAAGCATCGGAAGCATAGGCATCGTGTTGTTATACATTTTTCAAGAAAAAGCAATCCGTTCTCTCGCATTTACTTGCCGAAACTCCCAGACGAATACGGAATCCGCTGCATAATCTGTTGACGTATCTTACTTGGAGAGGAGGAATGATTAATGGGCGAAGTTGGCGGATATGGCGCTGGTTGTAATTCCGCAACTGCGGTTCTGGTGCTGTTCATTTTGCTGGTTATCATCACCAAGTCTCTGTGGGTATAAGGCTCGCTGAACACGAAAATCCCGCCAGATTCTAAGTCTGACGGGATTTTTGCATAGATAATCAAAAAGGATAAGCCTATAGTGCTTATTTCGGGTCCGCCGCGATGCCATGCATAATGAAGCGGATCAGCAGCTCGATTTCTTCCTCGTCGTTCCATTCCCTGTCCGGCTGCAGCAGCAGGCGGGTCATAATGTAGCCGATGGTCGCCGAGACTGTAAAGCGGATAAGGGCGGGCGCCGGAACGTCCAGAATTTCCCCTTTTTGCTTAAAATGCTCGACATGCGCAGATATGCGTTCAAAAACCTTGCTGACAATATCCTCCATAAACTGATTGCGCAGGCTCGGATGAAATGGAATTTCCTGAATCAGAATTTGCAGGATTTTGAAGTTCTTGCGGGCGAAATCCAGTCTGTTCCGAATGAGGGCGTGGAGAAAATCCTCGTAGCTGTCAAAAGAACGATCCAGCAAATTTCCGAAGTTTCTTATCACAAAAGGAGCGAGCAGCTTGCTCATCGTCGGCCCCACAATAGACAGCAGCAAATCCTTCTTCGTCTTGTAATAGCGAAAAATCGTTCCTTCCGCCACGCCCGCCTTCTGAGCGATTTCACTGGTCGCTGCGCTCGCGTAGCCTTTTTCCGCAAACACATCCACGGCCGCCTGCAGAATCGCGATTTGCTTCGGCGTCATTTTCTCTTCATCGCCAAGCGCAAGCAGCTCCAGAGCCCACGACTCCGTATTATGGTCTGCGGAAAGATGTTCTGCCATAATCTCAACCCTCCAGACGTATTCTGTCTGCTTATCGTACCATATTTGGGGGTCTGAGTTACATTTTACGGTGTTTGCGGAGGGCAAGGACGTTCAGGATCATGAAAAGAAGCGAAAAAGCGATCAGCACATACACATCCGTTCCAATCGCATTCCAGCCCTTCCCACGGATCATAATGTTCATCATCGCCTCGGCCCCGTAGTATAACGGAGTCGCATAGCCAATCCGCTGAAGCCACTGCGGAAGGGTGTCAAGGGGGAATAATCCGCTCAGAAAGATTTGCGGCACAATGACCAGCGGGATGAACTGAATCATTTGGAGTTCGTTGCCGGCATACGCCGAGAGCAGCGTGCCAAGCGTCAGCGCCGTCATCGACAGCAGCAGCGTAATCAGCAGGACATATCCGAAGCTTCCGGCCATCATAATGCCCAGCACCTGAATAGAGAACCAGGAAATGAGCAGGGCCTGGAACACGGTAAAAATGCCGAAGCCGCAGACATAGCCGACGACGATTTCCCATCGCTTAAGCGGGGTGGCAAGCAGACGTTCGAGCGTTCCCGTCGTCCGTTCCCGCAGAAAGGAGACCCCGGCAATCAGGAAGACGAAAAAGAAAACGAATACCCCGATCATAATCGGTCCGAACCGGTCGATCGTCTTCATGTCGGCGGAACCGTACAGATAGCTGATCTGCGGCTGCGCGGGGGAATGCGCCGATGCACGATTTCCCTCTGCCTGATTTCCCTGCGCCTGGGCCTGCCCCGCTGGCTGCTGATTTCCCACCGCCTGCTCCAGTACAAGCATAACCGCCCGGTTGGCAGTCGGATTGCTTCCTTCCAGCAAGACCTTTGGCGTTCCGCCATCCATCGAGACCAGCGCGTCGATTTCTCCATTTTTCAGCGCCAGGACGCCCTCTTCCTCCGCACTGTATTTCATGACCTGGGCATCGTGCTCGGCCAGCGCTTCCGACAGGAGCGCCGCCTGACCCGTCACGCCGATATTCGGCTTGTAAGCATCGCCGCCGAACACCAGGCTCATCAGGCTGAGGACGAGCAGAGGAGCGGCGAACATCAGGGCCATCGTTCTTTTATCATGAATGAATTGCCGTAAAATACGCAGCGTAAGCGCGCCGATTCTCATGAATGCACACCTCCGTAATACAAAAACGCTTCTTCAATGGATGAGGCGCCGGTCGCCTGAAGCAGGTTCGCCGGAGTGTCTTCCGCAAGCAGACGGCCTTCGCGGATCATGCCGAGCCGGTCGCATTTCTCGGCCTCATCCATGACGTGGGTCGTGAGCACGATGGTCGTTCCCCGTTCATTCAGAGCTTTCAGCTCCTTCCAGATGGACTTGCGGAGCACCGGATCGATGCCGACGGTCGGTTCGTCCAGAATGAGCAGCGGCGGCTCGTGCAGCAGGGCGATGGCCAGCGACAGGCGGCGTTTCATCCCCCCGGAGTATTGATTTACTTTCTTGAGAAGATGCTCTTGCAGGTCAACGATTTCCATCACTTCCCGGATACGCTTGGTTCTCCGCTCTTTCCTGAGTCCGTACAGCGAAGCGAAGAACTCCAGATTATCCTTGGCGCTCAGCTCGCTGTACAGCGCGTCGGACTGGGCCATGTAGCCAATTTGCGAAAGCAGGGACAGCCTCGGGACCTTCACTCCCAGCACATGCACCTCTCCCGAGTCGGCTTCCTCAATTCCGGTCAGCAGCCTGACCAGAGTCGTCTTTCCGGAACCTGAAGGTCCGAGCAGGCCAAAAGTCTCGGCTTTGCGCACCTCCAGGCTGATGTCTTCCAGGACAACCTTACTGCCGAATGCTTTGCGAATATGGGCCGCCGTAATCACAGGCGCTTCCTGGTTCATATGAATCACTCCATCCTTTTTCAATATGAGTGAGCGCTCACTCATTATATTAAATCAGATTCCGACCATTGTAAATCTATTTTCATGCGTTTAATCCTGCGTTGACAAATGTGCCAGGGCTCCCCCAGAAAGAGTGTGAAAAATCGGGACAAGTTCATCTTTGCCAAATATTTCTCGGCAACAGAGTTTACATCCAGGACGGAAAATAACGTTAGCAGTTACCTATATGAAAAGGGTGAGTCCATTTGAAAAAAAATCAGTGGTTAAGCGTGCTGATGGCTTCGGCGCTTCTTGTGTCCGTCAGTGAAGCGAGCGTGTCTGCCGCAGCAGGCACGGGCGGTGGCAAGCCTGCAGCCGTGAAATCATCCGCCAAGACGGCGGTAAAAGTCAAGGAAGGATCGGCAGCGTTGACGGTGAACGGCGCTTTGCACACCATCAAGACAATTGACGCCGGAGGGTACAGGCTGTATTCGGTCAGGCAGCTTGCAGCCGCACTGGACGCAGGGCTGACAACCGAAGCCGGAAGCCTTGTGTTAACCGACAATGCAGGTGTACATACGATTAAATTGAAAGCGGGTTCCAAGGCCTACACGCTTGACGGCGTGAAGCGGAGCTTTACTACAGCGCCAACCGTATTCGGCGGCAAATTGTACGTTGAGCTAAGCTCAACTGTATACGGACTTGGCGGCGAGCTGTTTGGCAGCCCGCTGCAAATTCTGGGCGTTGCCCGTCCGCAGGGAGAATTCGATACGATTCATTGGACCGCTGACGGAAGCCTCCTCGCGAACCGTGAAGGAGAAGCGACGGAAATTTATAAGTTTGCGCCAAGCCCGGGCAGCTACAGCCTGTTCTCTACTGACAGCAGGGCCGCCGATTTCTCGGTTTCGGACGACCGCCGCTTTGGCGCGTTCACGGACGAGACGGGCCAACTGCTTGTCATCGACCTGATTTCCGGAGCAGTCAAACCGGTCGGCACGGATACCAGCGTCAAGACGGATCTGACCTGGTCGGCGGACGGCAAGACGATCTATTTTATCCAGGGAGACAAGCAGGAGAAAATCTCGCAAATTTCGGTGGACACCGGCACGGTAACGGAATTGCTGGCGGATAAGGTGGAGAACAAATCCGAGCTGCGGGTTTCTGCGGATGGCAAGAAGGCGGTCTACATCATCAACATTACCGGAACGGCCAAAAATGATGCCGACAGCACGGAAGATTCCCTGACCGTCGACTACAGCAAGGCGGGAGAGCAGCTGTACCAGCTCGACCTGTCTGTAAAGGATGCGAAACCGGCCGCTCTGACCACTTCGGGCGACAACAAGCTGTACCCTGAAATTCTGGCCGACGGAACGGTAGTCTACTTAAGCGCAGATCCTGACGGCAAAGCTCCCAATACATTGAAGACGCTGAAGCCTGGCGGTACATTTGCGGAGATTCCGCTGGATATCGAAGTGGTATGGGCGCAAGAGGGCGCAGGCGGATTAATTGCATCCGGAACGGCGTCCGACGGCACAGCGCGTATTTACGCAGTTACGACCGCCGGAGCAAGCAAGGAGTTATTCCGCACAAACCGGGGTATTTCGGAAATTGCAGTTTCCGGCGACGGCGCGAAGCTGGGCGTGATCTCGGATGGCAAGGTGCTGGAAATCGAGAACGGCAAGGCCGTGCAACTGACGAAGTAAGACGCTTTTTACAGAAAGAACTTATATTAAATCGGCTTTCAAGCCGGGAGGGGAATGAATCATGAAATTGTTTAAAAAAATCACATTTACGGCCTTGGCCGCAGTATTTGCCGTTACGGCATCCTTCGCGGGAGCAGCATCCGCAGCGGGTTCGCTGTCGGGTAAAATCACAATCAATGGCTCTACAGCTCTTCTGCCGCTGACGCTGCAGGCCGCCAAGGAATTTCAAAGACTGAATCCGAAGGTCAGAATAGCCGCTTCCGGCAAAGGCTCTGTCACCGGCCCTCAGGCGGTTAAGAAGGGCATTGCCGACATCGGCGCCTGCGACTGGGACGCCAGCATCGACGTTCCCGGCTTTAAAGCCTTCAGCGGACAGGTGGCGAACAAGGTCGCGGTCATTCCTTTTGCCACAATTGTCAATAAAAACGTAGGCGTGGACAACCTGACCACCGAACAGCTCAGAGGCATTTATTCCGGCAAAATCACGAACTGGAAGCAAGTCGGCGGCGCGGACGCGGATATCGTCGTAATTACCCGCGCTTTCGGCTCCGGCACCCGTGTCAATTACCAGGCCAAGGCGCTTGCGGGCGGCGATATTGTGAAGAAAGAGAAGAACTATAAAGAAACCGGCTCCAGCGGCGATATGAAGACCGCAGTTGCGACGACTCCCAATGCGATCGGATATATCGACCTGGTCTATGTGAGCGGCGATGTGAAGGCCGTCAAGCATAATGGTGTAGCGCCCACCACTCAAAATGTCATCAACGGCTCCTACAAAGTATGGGCATACGGCTACTACATGACCAAGGGACAACCGACTGGGGCCGTTAAAGCCTTTATCGATTACGTTCAAAGCAAGAAGTTCCAGCAGGGTTCGCTGAAAAAGCTGAAGTTCATTCCGATTTCCGCAATGAAGTAATTCTTCCGCACATCAAATCGAACGCATGATATGAGCCAGCCTCCGGCGATAGCGGGGCTGGTTTTTTACAGGAGGACAAAGTTAAGATGGTACAACCGACCTACGATTCAACCCCTGCGGTAAATGGAAGTCTCCACGGCAAGGCGGATTCGGGCAGACGCCACCTCCGGCATTTGTTTGCGAACAGCTTGGCCCGGTATTATTTTTTGTTCAGCATATTGGCGCTCTGCCTCGTGCTTGGGCTGGTCATCGTATTTATCGGCAAGACGGCGCTGCTGCTGCTTGGGCAAATTTCAATGGCAGATTTCTTTCTCTCCTTCAATTGGACGCCGGAGGAAGACAAGTTCGGGGCCGCTGCATTTATCGTCAATACGTTCTCTCTTACGGCGCTCACACTGCTGATTTCGGTGCCGGTGTCGGTAGGTATGTCGGTGCTGACGGCCGAAATCGCGCCGGTCTGGCTCAAGCGCTTCATCCGGCCGATTCTTGATCTGCTGGTTGGCATTCCTTCTATTGTATACGGCTATCTTGGCCTGACCGTTCTCCTGCCGTTGCTGCGGCGCGCCAGCGGCGAGAGCCTTGGAGACGGCTTGCTGGCTGCGGCGCTCGTTCTGGCGCTCATGGTGCTGCCGACCATTGCCCGGATCAGCGACGATGCCATTACCGCCGTGCCGGGCAAATACCGCGACGCCGCCTACGCGCTCGGCTCCACCCGGCTTCAGGTCATTATGCGTGTTGTTCTCCCGGCGGCCGGAAGAGGCATTCTCGCGGCGGTCATTCTCGGGATGACACGGGCGATCGGCGAGACGATGGCCGTTGTCATGGTCATCGGCAATACGTCGCAGCTGGCCAAGACGCTGTTTACACCGGCTTCGGTGCTGACCAGCAACATTGTCATGCAAATCTCCAACGTCGAATTCGACTCCACCTGGAACTATGCGCTGCATATGATGGCTTTTTTGCTGCTGTTGATTTCATTCTTGCTGATACTCGTCATCCGGTTTCTGGGTCGTAAAAGGAGGGAAGGCTAATGAGCGGCTTCTCCCGTTCACGGAGCTCAAGCTGGGCCGTTCGCCGCGATAAGCTGGCGACTTGCGGCTTTTACGCACTTGGCGCTTTGGTTATGCTGCTTATTTTCTGGCTGCTGTTTGCCATATTGAGCAAAGGGCTGCCAGGGCTTGATTTCTCATTCCTGATTCGCCAGCCCGAGGAGATTGACGCCGGGGGCGGCATTGGCCCCGTGCTGTTCAATTCCTTCTATATCCTGCTGCTCTCTCTCTTTATCTCGGTTCCCATCGGGCTGGGCGCGGGGATTTATATGGCGGAGTATGCGCCGGATAACGCTTTTACCGGGGCGATGCGGATATGCGTAGAGGCGTTGTCCTCTGTCCCTTCCATTGTGTTCGGACTGCTGGGCCTGGCGATATTCACGGAATATTTCGGCTTGGGCCTGACCCTGCTCGGCGGCGGCGTCAGTCTGGCATTGCTGAATCTGCCGATGCTGGCGCGGGTAACCGAGGAAGCCGTTCGGGCCGTTCCGAAGGAGCTGCGCGAGGCGGGCTATGCGCTGGGCCTGACCAAATTTTATTGTATCCGCAAAATCGTGCTGCCGGTGGCGCTGCCGGCCATCATCACGGGCATCTGCCTGGTCGCCGGACGGGCATTCGGGGAGTCGGCCGTTATTATTTTGACGGCGGGACTCAGCACTTCGGGGGAAATGTGGGATTTCAGCCTGCTCTCCCCGGGTGAGACGCTGGCTGTGCATTTATGGTATGTCCAATCCGAAGCGATTGTCGAGGACGCCCGGCAGATTGCGGACAAATCCGCGGCTGTGCTCGTTATCATTGTGCTGCTGATCAATCTGGCGTTTCGCGCGCCGCTGTGGTGGGTGAAGCGCGGGAGGGGACGGTAAGGCTTGACTCGGAATAAGTTGCGAGGATCATCAGATGATGGCCGGGACAGAGCAAGCAAAAAATTCTTGACGAATGCCAGCGGCATATGAGTAATACCTCGGACGCAAAAATGCCTTCCCTTAAGGGAAGGCATTTGACGTCCCGATCCGGGATACAGCCCTGCGGGCTGACTGCGAAGCGGGTGCTAACGAAGCCGATGCTCCGATGAACCGACGGGGGTCTCCCCTTGTACGCAAAAAAACCTTCCCGAAGGAAGGTCTTGTACGTCCCAGGAGGGATTCGAACCCCCGACCGTGCGCTTAGAAGGCGCATGCTCTATCCAACTGAGCTACTGGGACACATATTACTGAAAAGCAAGCAAAAATTATATTACCATAGGAGGGGTGAATATTCAACCTGTTTTTTCAAACCCGCCACCGGGTATGCTATAATCATCTACTGAGACGTTTGGAGAAACAGGAAGGAGGTGCCGTCATTCGAAATTCCAACTCCCCCGCCAAAGAAAACATCGTGCTTTTCCCGAAAACGCTGGACTACTACCAGATTCAGCTGACCGTTATGCTCGAAAGCGAACGTTACGGAGAAGCGGCTGAGCTGCTGCGTTTTTTACTGCAGTGTCAGGGGCAGGAAGAACGGCACTACGAGGAATGGCAGTCTCTGCTCGATTGGCTGGAGGCGGCTTTTCCATATGCTTTAAAGGACAAACACATCAATGAACTTCAAGTTCATGACGAGGATATCGGCGAACAAGAGATGGCACGGAGGCTGGCGGAGAATAAGCTTCAGGAAGACCCGGAATATGCGGGCAAGCTGCTGCACCGGGTCATGCATGAGCCTTTGTCGGAAGGCACTTTGCTTGCTCTGGAGCAATTGTCCCATTTTGAAGGAGAAGAGGTGGATTACGCTCTGACCGACTGGGTGCAGAATCCGGGGATTCATCCTATTCTTCAATTCCGGACGCTTCAGACGCTGCGGCGGCGCGGTGTACAGGGAGCTGTGGAACTGAAACGCGGCCAGCAGAGCATTGTGGTGGAGATTGACAACGTCCCTCTGCAGAAGAATGAGTTCCCGCCGCAGATTGCGGAGGTGCTGGAAAGGGTCGCGGAGCAGACGGAGACGCATGAGCCTGCTTTGCATTATTTTGCGCAGGAGCTGTGGGAGCAGTTCATCATGTCGATTTACGGCTCGGAAGCCTATTATTCGATTCTGACCGGCGAGGACGGCATTCTGGATCTGTGGGCGGGCGCGCTGCATCAGACGGTTTCCGAGACGCTTAACGGAACAAGGAATGAAGAAGAGACCCGGGTGATGTACGGCATAACGGATAGTATGCGGTTCCAATTTGAACAAGCTTACCGGATGCTGAACGGCTTTGCCGGAAGGCCTCGATAAACCCGTATTCCGAGAGGATAAAAGAACATAGCTACTTGAAAAATATAATAATATTTTATATAATATAATGGTTATTCTGTGCGTGATATGTGAACCAATTTTGGAGGGGAAAGCAAACAATGAAAGCAACTTGGGAAAAAATAGAGAAGAACCTTGGCGTTCTTGAAGTTGAAGTAGACGCTGAGCGTGTAGCGAAAGCTATCGACAAAGCCTTTAATAAAGTGGTTAAAAAAGCAAACGTGCCCGGCTTCCGCAAAGGCAAAGTGCCACGGCCGATTTTCGAATCCCGCTTTGGCGTGGAGAGCCTTTATCAGGACGCCATCGACATTCTGCTGCCCGAAGCCTACGGCGAAGCGGTTGAGCAGACCGACATCTTCCCTGTAGACCGTCCTGAAGTGGACATCGAGCAGTTCGGCAAGGGACAATCCTTCAAGTTCAAAGCCAAGATCACCGTTAAGCCTGAAGTGACGCTCGGCGAGTACAAAGGAATCGAAGTTCCCGCTCAGAAAGCGGAAGTTACCGAAGAAGAGCTGGGTGCCGAACTGAAGCGCCTGCAAGAGCGTCATGCCGAGCTTGTTGTCATTGAAGACGAACCGGCTGCGAGCGGCGACATTGCCGTGATCGATTTCGACGGATATGTCGATGGAGAGGCTTTTGAAGGCGGCAAGGCGGAGCGCCATTCCCTGGAGCTGGGAAGCAATTCCTTCATTCCAGGATTTGAAGATCAGGTCGTTGGTATGGCTACGGGAGATTTCAAGGACGTTGAAGTCACTTTCCCGGAGAACTATCAGGCTGAGCATCTCGCCGGCAAACCTGCTGTATTCAAAGTGAAACTGCATGAAGTCAAACGCAAGCAGCTTCCGGAGCTCGACGACGAATTTGCCAAAGACGTAAGCGAGTTCGAGACGCTGGACGAATATAAGGAAGATTTGAAGAAGCAGCTGGAATCCCGCAAAGCGGATGAGCTGAAAGGCGCGAAAGAGAACGCCGTTGTTGAAAAAGCTGCTGCCAATGCCGAGGTCGAAATTCCTCAAGCCATGATTGACAGCGAAATTCAGAGTATGATTCGCGACTTCGATATGCGTCTTCGTCAGCAAGGCATGAACATGGACATGTTCCTCAGCTTCTCGGGACAAACCCAGGATGATCTGCGGGATCAAATGAAGAATGATGCAGAGCAGCGCGTGCGCAACAACCTGGTTCTTGAAGTGATCGCGAAGCAAGAGAACATTTCCGTTTCCGATGAAGACGTGGAAGAAGAACTGTCCAAAATGGCGGAAACTTACAGACGTACTCCTGAAGAAATTCGCGGCATTCTTGCAGCCAATGGCTCGCTGGACAGCCTGAAAGGCGAGATTTCGCTCCGCAAGACCATCGAGTTCCTCGTTGAGAACAGCAAGGAAGTTGATGCTCCTGCCGAAGCGGCGGAAGAGAAATCCGAAGCAAGCGCCGAGTAATATAGCGTTTAGAGATTCTAACCAGAGCGGTCCGTTTCGGACCTCATACCCGAGTGATAAGGTACGTATATTTTGTTACGTGCCTTCTTTTTTTAAAGAAAGGCCTTTCTATAAGTGAAAAAATGACATTGTGCTTTGAACGTGTTAAAATACATCTGAAAAGGCAAGACTAATTTGTATAGAGAAATGAGGTTGGTGGCATGAGTCTGGTACCAATGGTAGTGGAATCGACGAATCGAGGAGAACGCTCTTACGACATCTACTCCCGATTGCTCAAGGACCGCATCATTTTCCTGAGCAACGCGATTGATGATGATGTTGCCAATCTGGTAATAGCCCAATTGCTGTTTCTGGCAGCCGAGGACCCTGAGAAGGACATCAACCTGTACATCAATTCGCCCGGTGGTTCTGTAACAGCCGGCATGGGTATATATGATACGATGCAATATATCAAGCCAGATGTATCCACGATTTGTGTCGGTATGGCGGCTAGCATGGGCTCGCTTCTTTTGACGGCCGGGGCGCCCGGCAAAAGATATGCGCTATCCAACAGCGAGGTGATGATTCACCAACCGCTTGGGGGCGTTCAGGGTCAGGCGTCTGATATTTGGATTCACACGGACTGGATTCTCAAAACAAGACAGAAGCTGAATCAAATTTATGTAGATCGCACAGGGCAGCCCCTTGAAAAAATCGAGCGCGATACAGACCGTGACAACTTCATGAGCGCTGAAGAAGCAAAGGCTTATGGCCTGATTGACGAGGTTCTGGCTTCACCGATCAAATCCTAAGGGGTGATTACATGTTTAAATTTAATGATGAAAAAGGGCAGCTGAAATGCTCTTTCTGCGGAAAGTCGCAGGAGCAAGTTCGCAAGCTCGTAGCAGGGCCCGGCGTTTATATATGCGATGAATGTATCGAACTGTGCACGGAGATTGTAGAGGAAGAGCTCGGACATGAGGAAGAGCTGGATCTGAAGGATATTCCGAAGCCAAAGGAGATCCGCGACATTCTCGACCAATACGTGATTGGTCAGGACCAGGCCAAGAAGTCATTGTCTGTTGCGGTATACAATCACTACAAACGGATTAACAGCCAGAGCAAGATTGAAGATGTCGAGCTGACAAAGAGTAACATTTTGCTGCTTGGTCCGACAGGTTCGGGCAAGACGCTGCTGGCGCAGACGATGGCCAAGATTATCAATGTTCCGTTCGCGATTGCGGATGCTACTTCCTTGACGGAAGCCGGTTATGTCGGTGAAGACGTCGAGAATATTCTGCTTAAGCTGATTCAAGCTGCAGATTATGATGTGGAGAAAGCGGAACGCGGCATTATCTACATTGATGAAATTGATAAAGTGGCTCGCAAATCCGAGAACCCGTCGATTACCCGCGACGTTTCCGGCGAAGGCGTTCAGCAGGCGCTGCTGAAGATCCTCGAAGGAACAGTCGCCTCGGTGCCGCCGCAGGGCGGACGGAAGCATCCGCATCAGGAATTTATTCAAATTGATACGACCAACATCCTGTTCATCGTCGGCGGCGCTTTTGACGGACTGGAACAGCTGATTAAACGCCGTGTCGGCAAAAAGGTCATTGGCTTCAACGCATCCGAAGGCGGTCAAAAGGAACTGAAGGCCGGAGAGTACCTGTCGATGGTTCTGCCGGAGGATCTGCTGAAATTCGGTCTGATCCCCGAGTTCGTCGGCCGTCTGCCGGTCATTTCGACGCTGGAGCCGCTTGATGAGAAGACGCTGGTGCGCATCCTGTCCGAGCCGAAGAACGCATTGACGAAGCAGTACGCCAAGCTGCTGGAAATGGACAATGTGGCACTGAAGTTCGAACCGCAGGCTCTGGAAGCCATCGCCAAGGAAGCGATCAAGCGCAATACCGGCGCGCGCGGCCTTCGCGCCATCATCGAGAGCATTATGCTTGATGTGATGTACGAGGTGCCTTCCCGTGATGATATCAAGGATTGCGTCATAACCGAGCAGGTCGTTCAGGAGAAGGCGCTGCCCGAACTGAACCTCAAGAAAGACAAGAAACAAGAGGAAAGCGCGTAATACCTAGCCTTACAATACAGGCCTTATGACTCCACCTTCTTCCGCCTCCCGTCTCCTGCGGGAGCGAGGGGGTGGAGCTTTGGCGTTATGGGGGAGAAACCATGTTCCTTAGACATCAGACGCGTCCGGTAAATGTGGGCGGCATCACAATCGGAGGTAACAATGAGGTTGTCATCCAAAGCATGTGCACGACCAAGACGGCGGATGTCGAAGCTACGGTAGCCGAAATTCTCCGGCTAGAAGAAGCGGGCTGTCAAGTGGTACGCGTCACAGTGAACAACGAAGAGGCCGCTGCAGCCATCAAGGAAATCAAGCAGCGGATTCATATTCCGCTCGTTGCCGATATTCATTTTAACTATAAGCTGGCCTTGCTCGCCATCGAGAACGGCATCGACAAGGTCCGGATCAATCCCGGCAACATTGGGCGGCGCGAGAAAGTGGAAGCGGTTGTCAAGGCATGCAAAGAAAAGGGGATTCCGATTCGCATCGGTGTCAATGCCGGTTCGCTGGAGAGTCATCTGCTGGATAAATACGGCTACCCGACGCCGGAAGCAATGGTGGAGAGCGCCCTGTTTCATATCGGAATTCTGGAGGAGCTGGATTTCCACGACATTATCGTGTCGCTGAAGGCTTCTGATGTTCCCATGGCTATCGAAGCCTACCGGAAGGCTGCGGAAGTGATTCCTTATCCGCTGCACCTGGGCATCACCGAATCAGGGACCCTATTCGCAGGTACGGTGAAGAGCTCGGCGGGCATCGGAGCGCTGCTCTCCCTGGGGATCGGCAATACAGTGCGCATCTCGCTCAGCGCCGATCCGGTAGAGGAAGTCAAGGTGGCGCGCGAGCTGCTCAAGACATTCGGTCTGATCGCGAATGCGCCCACGCTCATTTCCTGCCCGACCTGCGGGCGGCTGGACATCGATCTGTTCTCCATTGCGAATGAGGTTGAAGAGTATATTTCCAATATCAAGGTGCCGATCAAGGTATCGGTGCTGGGCTGCGCGGTGAACGGTCCCGGCGAAGCGCGCGAAGCCGACATTGGCATTGCGGGTGCGCGAGGCGAAGGCCTGCTGTTCCGGTATGGCCAAATGATTCGCAAAGTGCCGGAGGCGGATTTGCTCTCCGAGCTGAAGAAGGAAATCGACGCGATTGTCGCCCATTATGAAGCTACCGGAGAAATCCCCGGCCGCAAGGCTCATCACGAGTCCATGCAGGGAGCGGGAATATCGGAAGGCTAGTCATCCGAGAATTCATCGATCACGAAGCTGCGGTCTCTTCCCGCCAAGGGAGGGGCCGCGCTTTTTTTGGCTCTCCCTTGAAGGTTCTGTCCAGCTCAAAAGTAAGCGTTAGCCTCAATTCTTCGCCTTGTTCCGGTCATAATTCCTCCCGAAGCGTTTAGCTGTTGGGGAAACGGCTATACTACCTAGTAGTACCAATTGAATGGGAGGATGACTTATGGAACTGAGCATATTGCTGATGGTCGTGCAGTTATTTTTCGCGCTGGTCATCGGCGTTTATTTTTGGAATCTGCTGCGGGGGCAAAAGACAAACAAGACAGCGGTGGAGCGGGAGTCGCGGAAGGAACTGGAGAAGCTGCGGAAAATGCGGGCCATTTCACTGACGAAGCCGCTGGCCGAGAAGACGCGTCCGGCTTCAATCAAGGATATCGTCGGGCAGAAGGACGGCTTGCGCGCGCTCAAGGCGGCGCTGTGCAGCGCCAATCCCCAGCACGTAATCATCTACGGTCCTCCCGGTGTGGGAAAGACGGCGGCAGCCCGCGTCGTGATGGAGGAAGCGAAAAAGAACCCGTTCTCTCCTTTCAACGCGGATTCCAAGTTTACGGAAATTGACGCTACGACGGCGCGCTTTGACGAGCGGGGCATCGCTGATCCGCTGATCGGCTCCGTGCATGATCCCATCTATCAGGGGGCCGGAGCGATGGGCGTGGCGGGTGTTCCTCAACCCAAGCCGGGGGCGGTCACCAAGGCGCATGGGGGGATTCTGTTTCTGGATGAAATCGGAGAACTGCACCCCATTCAGATGAATAAGCTGCTGAAAGTGCTGGAGGATCGCAAGGTTCTGCTGGAGAGCGCATACTATAATTCGGAGGACAGCAACACGCCGGCTTATATTC
>NZ_ASSC01000079.1 GCF_000520735.1 Paenibacillus forsythiae T98 | reverse complement strand
GGAGGCAGGCCGCCAAGCTGGACCCGGAGTCGACGGTGCCGCGCTTCTTCCTGAATCAGCTGCGTCAGTCTGCGGAGGAGGGCTCGGAGCTGCCGACCGTCAGCTATAACTACCAGCTTCCCTTTCAGGAGCAGCTCAAGCTGTGGAAGGCCAACAAAGGCAGCTTTGCGGAGCAGGTCCGGGTAAATCCGCTGCTGCGCTCGTCCTTCTTCTGGGCGCTGCGTTACGGGGATGCAAGCTTGAAGCGGCAGGTCACCGAGGCGCTGGCCTGGATCGGCGACGAGGCGCTGGCCGCCGCCCTGAAGGAGCTTCTTGGCGAGCCGGTACAGGATAGAAAGCAGGAGGAAGCCGGTCTGCTCCGCCTGCAGAAGCTGATCGGCATGGAGACGGAGAAGGAGCCGCGCTCCGAGGAAAAAGAGCGGCTTCCGCGCGGCTAATATTTCGGGCGCGGAGACCCGGAAAATGCCCCTTTTGGGCATAATAGGGATAGCAAGCTTGGCCTGCCGGCCAAACTTTTTAATCATCCGTTTGCGAGGAGGGTACTTAAGATGTACAAATCGATTGTAATCGGAACCGGCCCAGCCGGTCTGACCGCCGCCATTTATCTGGCGCGCGCCAATTTGAACCCGCTGGTGATTGAAGGTCTGCAGCCGGGCGGACAGCTGACAACGACGACGGAAGTGGAGAACTTCCCCGGATTTCCGGAAGGCATTCTCGGATCGGATCTGATGGACAATATGCGCAAGCAGGCGGAACGCTTCGGGGCTGAATTCAAGAGCGCCTGGGTGGAGTCCGTCGATTTCTCGCAGCGGCCCTTTAAAGTGAATGTGGATGGGCTTGGCGTGCTGGAGGCGGAAACGATCATTATCTCGACGGGCGCTTCGGCCAGGTATCTTGGCATCCCCGGCGAGCAGGACAATGTGGGACGCGGAGTCAGCACGTGCGCTACTTGCGACGGCTTCTTCTTCCGCGGGAAGAAGATCATTGTCGTTGGCGGCGGCGATTCCGCGATGGAGGAAGCGAGCTTCCTGACGCGGTTTGCCAGCAGCGTCACGCTGGTTCACCGGCGCGAAGAACTGCGGGCGTCGAAGATTATGCAGGACCGGGCGAAAGAGAACAGCAAAATTTCATGGGCGCTGAACCGCACGCCGCTGGAGGTCGTAACAGGCGAGACCGGGGTGAAGGGACTGCTTGTCCGTGATAACGAGAGCGGCAAGGAAGAGCTCATTGAAGCCGACGGCGTCTTCGTGGCGATTGGACATACCCCGAACACCGCTTTTCTCGGCGGCCAGGTCACAACCGATGCGAACGGCTACATCGTGGTCCGTCCGGGCACAACGGAGACGAACATCCCCGGCGTATTCGCCAGCGGCGACGTTCAGGATACCCGTTACCGTCAGGCTATATCGGCGGCGGGTTCAGGCTGTATGGCGGCGATGGACGCCGAGAAATATCTGGAAGGCTCGATGGTGCATGACTGGAGTGAGACGCTGGATAAATCATAATCCGGAAGCCATATAGCGGCGCTAGCCCCAAAGTTAAAGAAGCCAAGCTTCACCTGAAACGGGAAGCTTGGCTTCTTTGCGTGAAATCATTCTGTCCAAGCCGAATGCCTCAACCCCCGATTCCTACGCGAGAGAATGCGGCTGGAACCATACGGTGCGGAAGTCAACCCAGCCGCATGAATTCAGGTTGATTCCCTGGATTGAGGAATGGAACCGGGTATTGCTCTTCTTGTGAAGCAGAAAGAGAACGCTGTACGATTGACGCAGCAGCTCCTCCAGCTCATTGAGTCTGCGCCAGCGGCTCTGCGGGTCGGGGTCGGACATCACCGCGCGGGCGGAGGCCGTTACAGTATCCAGCATGCCGTCCGCCAAGGCCGAAGGGAAAAATCCTTGTTGCAGATACAGTTCCAGATCCTGAATTTCATCATTGCCGAGAACGATCTCATACAATTGGCAATCATGCTCCGGCGAAAAGGCCGGATTGGCCATATCCTCTGCCTTGCGCATCTGAATCTCCATGCGGATACCGAAGGCGCGGCAACGCTGCCGAATCCACTGGGCGTCGGCGGCATGGCGGCTGTGGGTCGACAACCGGACCGTCTCTCCCCGGTAACCGCTCTGCTCTAACAGCCGGTAAATTTCCGCCGCATCCGGCGCCGGTTCCACTCCTTCCGCTTGGTCGGCGGCTCTGCCGCGCTCCGTACGGAATCCCTGCGCCGGGAAAATGCGGTTCTCCCCAAGGTCGGCAATCATCCGGCTGCGGTCAATAATCAGATCAAGCGCCTGCCGAAAGGCAGGACTGTTCTGCGGTCCCTCCTTGCGCTGGTTAAAGACCAGCATGCTGCAGCCCGGTGAAATCGTCTCCACCTCGCGCCATTCGGCATCCGGTCCGGCGCTTTTTCTCAAATATCCATTGTAGATGTTCTGCTCCGTGCAGGAGGCGCGGGACCAGTCCGGTTCCTTCAGCATTCCCGCATCCTGCTCGGAGAGGTGTATGATTTCCACCCGGTCGATGTGCGGCCTGCCCCGGAAATGGGATGAAAAAGCCTCAAGTATGCAAATGCTTTCATCGTACCGAAGCAGCTTGAACGCCCCGGTCCCCACCGGATGGCTCATAAAGGCAGCTTCATCGGCCCCGCACAGGTCTGCGGGAAGAATGGAGGACGCTTTGACGGAGAGCAGTTGGAGAAAGAGGTAATTGGATTCTGTGAGCGTAATGTGGACGGTTTTGCGGTCGAGCATGCGAATATCGGATATTCCCGTGAACATCCAGCTCTGCTCGCAGCGGTCCGGGTTCAGCCGCAGCCGGTCGAAGGTATAGATCACATCCTGGGCCGTCACTTCTCTGCCATGATGGAAGCTGACGCCTTTTCTCAGATGGATAATCCATTCGCTGCAGTCCGGCGAGCTTTCCCAGAAGTGGGCAATGGCGGGACGGAAGGTTTCGCTAACCGGGTCAAAGTCGACCAGCGTATCGTAAATATGCCCGATAATATGCGCGTCAAAGGCATAATAGATCGAAGCGGGATCGAGCGTCACAATGAACCTCTGCACCGGAAACCGCAGTGTGTCCAGCACCATGTCGGTAACAAGAGTCCGGGTAAAGCCCATTCCGCCAGAGAGCCATTCCAGGAATCCGTTCTTGACCTGCGTGGACTCGCCGAAGCGGTCGATCAGTTCGAGCGCTCCTTTGACATCGCCTTTTTTCGTTAAAGCTATGCTCTCTTCAAGGAGTATATCCTGCGCGTCAGCGAGAAAAGCGAGCATGGAGGCATTCCCCCGGCCAAGCCCCGGCTGCCAGCTAATCCAACCAAGATCGGACAGCTTGCGGAGGACCATCTTGACGTTGCGAGGGGTACAGTGCCAAATATCGGCCAGCGTTTGGACCGTGACGGAAAACGGAGTATTCAGCTCGCGGTCGGTGTAGGACGATCGAAGCTCAAAGAATTGCAGAGCGGCAAGCAAAGGAAAACCTCCCTTCATACAGCGGAAAAGGTGAAGCAGGCAGTTCAGATTATACCCTTTTTACCTCTTTTGGAAAAGGTATACTGAAAGTAACATCCGGATGTGAGGTCCGGCAAAGAAAGGGGCGGGATCATTGTGATTCATCCTGCAATAGAGGAAATGCTGATAGAGAAGAGACGGAAAGAGCTGGAAAGCCGGGCGGACAGACAGTGGAGGATACAGGCTGCCGGGAAAGTCAAGAGCAGGCGTATGCGTCGTGAGAGAGGGATCTTAGGGTCTTTGAATTTAAAGAGAATTTTCAGTACATTATGGCGCGGCCGAAAGAGGCCGGCTCCACCGCTGTAGTTGCTGGAGCCCTCCCTTTATTAAACAAATTGGAAAAACTGCCGAGCCTGTGACCCACATCATAAGATACCCTGTGGAACCTGTGTTAGAATGAGAACAATTCTCAATCAGATGAGGTTGGTCATTTAATACGTTCCCGCTTCGCGGGCTGTGATATAGAGATCGGAGAGTAAATTTCATTTTGTAATACAGGGGAGTGAGCACATGAGCAAACGGATGATCCGGCAGGTATCGGAAGTATTGGATAAAAGCCGCCGCCGGGAAATGCTGAAGGAAGTGGTCAAGGAGCTGCATGCGGGGAAGTCGGTGGATGAGGTAAAGGACCGGTTCGAGAAAGCGGTGGCCGGAATTAACGTGTCCGAGATTGCGGCCATGGAGAACGCGTTAATTAACGAAGAGGGAGTCCCCGCAGCGGAGATCCGGCGTCTGTGCGCCGTGCATGAGGCGGTATTTCAGGGTACGATTAAGGAGATTCACCGTTTCTCGAAGCCGGAGGATCAGCCGGGGCATCCCGCGCATACATTCAAGCGGGAGAACCGGGATGTCGAGCGCCTCGTCAACTTCAAGCTAAAGCTTCATGCAGGCAAATTTCAGAAGAATGACAGTCCGGACAATGCCCGGAAGCTGCAGGATGATCTTGCGCTGCTGTTCGATCTCGACAAGCATTACAGACGCAAGGAGGAGCTGTTGTTTCCCTATTTGGAGAAGCACGGCGGTTACGGCCCGTCCGGCATGATGTGGGGCGAAGACGACAGCATCCGCAGCATGATCAAGAACGCCAGAGCCATGCTCATGCCTTACCGGGGCTGCAAGGCCGAGGTCGGTGAGGCGCTCTCCCGCATCATCCTGGAGATCAACCAAATGATCTGCAAGGAAGAGCAGGTGCTGCTTCCTGCCGCGCTTGAGAAGCTGACGGAGGAAGAGTGGCTTGAGATTGCGAAGAAAAGCGCGGAAATCGGCTACTGTCTGTCGGTGCCTGAAGAGGAATGGGTCCCGGAGCACAAGACGGATGAGCCGGCGGCGGCAGGTCCGGATTCCCATTCGGTCATGAACTCTCCCCAGGGGTATGTCCGTTTCGGAACGGGGACCCTGGCGGTGGAGCAACTGGAGCTGATTTTGAACCACCTGCCGGTGGATTTGACATTTATTGACGAGAATGATGTCATTCGTTATTTCTCGCATGGGAAAGACCGTCTCTTTACCCCATCCGGGGCGGTTCTGGGATGTCAGGTGCGGGATTGCCATCCGCCGCAGGGCGAGGCTGCCATCGGCAAGCTTCTGGATGATTTCAAGGCCGGATGCAAGGAGAGCGAGGAATTCTGGATTCATATCCGGGACCAGTTCATTCATATTCGTTACTTTGCCGTCCGCGATGACAGGGGCCGCTACATGGGGGCGCTGGAATTCACACAGAATATCGCGCCGCTCCGGGCGCTGGAGGGTCAGAAACGGGCGCTCGCCGAGTCGTATAGAGCAATGGAATAGACAAGAGCAGGCACAAGTCTCCCGGTAAGGAGGGAGGCCGACCATCCGCCGTCCGGTGGATGGTTTTTTCTTTTAGGCGCAGGCTCCCGCAACTTTCTACAGTGCATCTTACCGGGTGTACCGTCTTTCCTTGACCGCAGGGAAGGCTTCTATTATAGTGGGTATCGTGGGATTTACTATTTTAGCATAGGAAAAGGTGGCTTGTTACATGTCGGAAAATATCTACGTAGGCGTGGATTTGGGCGGAACCGCAATTAAGGTAGGGATCTGTAATAGCGAAGGCCATTTGCTGCACACCTATGAAGGGCCTACGGGAACTGAAGACGGAGTCGACACCGTAATTGACAACATTGAGAAATACGTGCGTCAGATTGTGGCTGATTCGCCATTTGAATGGGACCAGTTAGCCGGTGTTGGAGCGGGAGTCGCCGGGTTCACGAATATTCGTGAGGGGATCATTATTCTTGCGCCCAACATAGGATTCAGAGACGTGCCGATCCGCGCCATTCTGGAGAATCGATTGAACAAGCCGGTCAAAATAGATAACGACGCCAATGTCGCGGCGCTTGGAGAAGCCTGGAGCGGAGCCGGGCGGGATGTGGACAACTGCGTCTGCTATACGCTCGGAACGGGCGTCGGCGGCGGCATTATTATTAACGGTAAAGTCTATCAAGGCTTCTCCGGTCTTGCCGGCGAGCTTGGTCATATTTGCGTCGTTCCCGATCTGGAAGCGATCCAATGCGGGTGCGGTAAAATGGGGTGTTTGGAAACCGTTTCCTCGGCGACGGGCATCATTCGGATGGCCAACGACGCCGTAGCGCGGGGCGACCGGACAACGCTGGCCTCCGTGGAGAAGATCGCTGCGAAGGAAGTGTTCGATGCGGCCAAGGCCGGGGACGAAGTGGCGCTGCGGATCGTGAACCGGGCGGCGTTTTATCTCGGCAAATCCATGGCCGCAGTCGCAGCCGTGCTGAACCCCGAAGTATTTATTATCGGCGGCGGCGTGTCCAAGGCCGGGGAAATTTTGTTCGAAGAAATCCGCCGCGTCTACGCTCAGGTTACGCCTGAACCGCTGCAGAAAGATGTGAGCATCATTCCTGCGCTGCTTGGCAACGATGCGGGTATTGTCGGCGCGGCCGGTCTTTTGCTGCGTTCTTAAGAGACGGAATTCATTTTTCATTCATACACTAATTCTAGGGAGGGGGAAGCTCAATGACCGAAGAGGAGAATACTCCGTCGTCGGCTGCGGCCACCCTGATCATCATTACCGGAATGTCGGGAGCGGGCAAGACCATCGCCGTGCAAAGTCTCGAAGACCTCGGATTTTTCTGTGTCGACAATCTTCCGCCCGTCCTTATTCCGAAGTTTGCGGAGCTGATCGAGCAGTCCAAGGGGAAAATTGCGAAGGTAGCGCTTGTTATTGATCTGCGGGGGCGTGAATTTTTCACCGCTTTGTCGGAATCGCTCAGCTTTATCAAGGATCACTTCACCATCGGCTGCGAAATTCTGTTTCTCGATGCTACGGACTCCGTGCTGGTGCAGCGTTACAAGGAAAGCCGGCGGCGGCATCCGCTCGCTCCGAAGGGCCTGCCGCTTGACGGTATCCGGCTGGAACGGAAAATGCTGGAGGAGCTCAAGAATTCGGCTACACAGGTGATTGATACAAGCAGCATGAAGCCTGCCCAGCTCAAGGAGAAGATTGTCTCCAGGTACTCTCATCTTGGAAAAAGCACGCTCTCCGTCAACATTACCTCATTTGGCTTCAAATATGGCATTCCGATTGATGCGGACCTCGTGTTTGATGTGCGCTTTTTGCCTAATCCGCATTATGTGGATCATCTCCGGCCTCATACGGGACAGGATAGCGATGTTTACGAATATGTAATGAAGTGGCCCGAGACGCAGGCATTTCTAGAGAAGCTGCTGGATATGCTTCAATTTCTGATTCCCCAATACCGCAAGGAAGGCAAGGCCCAGATCATTATCGGCATTGGCTGCACGGGCGGCAAGCATCGCTCTGTGGCTATTTCGGAATATTTGGGCAAAATGCTGGGGGTCAGCGAGACGGAAACGGTATCGGTCAGCCACCGGGATGCCGAACGCGACCGGCATTAGGAGAGAAGGGGTATAATCGTGGCAGTTCAATCAGGACAGCGTCCGCAGGTCGTCGTTATGGGCGGCGGGACCGGACTGTCCGTTATGCTTCGCGGCTTGAAAGAGAAGCCGCTTGATATTACGGCTATCGTAACGGT
>NZ_ASSC01000078.1 GCF_000520735.1 Paenibacillus forsythiae T98 | reverse complement strand
GTTAGTTAGGTTATAATCTTAATTGCGGTTTATATAGTTCAACAAAATTTCTTGAGGAATGTAAAAACATTGAAATTGGTCTCTTAACTACAGACGAAAATGATGAGAGGTTGCTTGTGGAATAAGTTATAAAATAATTGATTTTAAAAAACGTGTACATAAGGTAATCAGTAAAAGAGTTGGGATTGAGGCTATTCTATTCGGAATAATCATTATAGTTTATGGAATATTAATCATTACTACTCGTTCTATGGGAGTTAGAGACCCGGATACATTATTTATACAGAAGGCACTCGTGGGAATAGTTGGTTATATGGCATTTCTATTTTCTAGTCAAATTGCTACAGGGAATAATCTTAAACAAACTATGTACAGAATGTTATTAGCTGTATTATTTCCTTTAATTATAGTTACAGTATTTTCTCCAGATTTTCAAACAATAAAAATTCAATGGTTTGATTTAATTTGTTTAGCAGCAGGTTTTAGTACTGAAATCGTAATAAAGGTACTTAATGGGATTGTCAACAAGGCACACAAATTTATCGATAAAAATTTGAAATAAAAAAAAGATGCCCACAGAGCGGAATTCAATTGGTACATGGTTCTTGACCTTTTGCACCATTGTAAATAAAAAGAATCCTTATAGAATAAGGATTCTCACAAGGAAAGTTTTACGTCGATCTACACTTAAACAATTAAAATTACTTATTTTCCTTTTGAAAAAGAAAAATGTAAATGATAAAAAATAATAATGTAACTATAAATATAGTGTAGAGTAACCGTTCAGTTTGTAACTCATAAATGGGATTGAAGCCATTAATATCTTGGCTCTTATTGGTCAGTCTCCAAAGTGGGGCATATATTACTTCTTGAACGGTAAGATTATTCTCCGGGCCCCATACTTTTTTAACCGGAACAAATAAGACACCGAGTATAAAAACTAATACACCATATATGATAAGTAAGATATTCCTCTGGTTACCCATCGTAATTTTCCCTCCATCTAAACTAGTTATACATTAGGAACACCCGTTGGAGGAGTTGGGGTTGTTGCATTGAGGTTGTGTGTAGTGTTGGTGCGGGACCAATACTTATTCGATTTTGTGATAAGTTTTTTGTTTGTTCCAGTTACGGGGCCTTCAATTACTTGTACAATTCCACCAGTAGAGTCTATATAATAATAGATCCCTTCCCATTCCTCAAGGTGATATTTAATATATGGTCTCATCCCCCAAACTGTCCAAGCCGGAACATTAGCTCCTTGTGTAATAGTCGTAGTTTGTTCGACATTAAAGGATGCTGAGAAACCCATTTTGCTCTGTATAAGATTTGATCCCGTAAATCCCAATGTGGCCGATGTTTTCAGAGTTTTAGTATAGGTAGCAGTGATAGGTACGCTTGACCGATAATTATCTTCTGTAATCCATGATTGTGAATAAGTAACTCGGTCTTGAGAAAAAGTAACATGCGGGTCTGTTGACCAACCCTGACCAACAATATAAGAAGGAGAGACTTCACCAAAAGAAGGAGTTACTTCTTTTTGATTATTGTTCGTGCTTTTGCCCAATTGTGCAGCTTTATAGTTATTAACAATAGAATCAATTTCTTTAACGCTTGTAGAATATTTCTTAGGATTCGAATTAAAGAAATTTAATAGGGAATTCTTAAACTGCTCTTCGTTAATAATACTACCCGTTTCTTTGTCCACTCCCTTTACATCAATTTTGGTTACCTTTGTAGGTTCATTTGCGATAGAAGGAGTGAAGTAGTTGGTAGACTCTACAATATCAACTGATTTAGATGGTTGAGGTGAAGATTCAAGATCAGCGGCATTTACCACCCCAGAAAAAGTAAGAGTCAGTGCGGCAACAAAGAATAAACTAAGCAACCTTTTTTTCATGAATTTTCATCGCTTCTCAAATTTTATATGACAGCTGGGCCCAGCGTATCAACAAACGTAATCCTCTTATCGCCAAAAGATTCCAAAATAACACAGGTCACACTTTCATACATTCGAACCTACTAACACCTTTTTTGAAATAAAAATACAAAATATGTAATAATTCATTTGGTTTCATTATAACAAATTTATCCATAAAGTAAAGTAAGTATTTACGATTGCTAATTTGCTAGTAGATAGGTTCTGTTCGGTTTTTACTAACACATGTTTGTAAAGTCGTGTTTTAAACATATGTCTAAAATCAGGCCTGTTGAATAACTATGTAAATTAAATAGGGGACTTTTCTTCGAACCTTCGAAAACGTTGCGAAAGCCAGATGAG
>NZ_ASSC01000077.1 GCF_000520735.1 Paenibacillus forsythiae T98 | reverse complement strand
CCCCTGCCGCAGGCACCCATCAGCTTCAATTTCACGATGCCGTCCTCAACGTCGACCAGCTCAACGTCGCCGCCATCGCGCTGCAGAAACGGACGCAGTTTATCAAGAACTTCCAGCACTTCGTCATACATGCTAGTACTTTGTGTATTCTCACTCATTTCTCAATCACTCCTTTCGTACGTATATTATAGTACAAATATTTAAAAAATAAAACGGTTAGTAAGGGCCAAGGAGAGCTATATGAGACCAATTATTGAATTTTGTGTCAGCAACCTGGGGCATGGCACAGAAGCGCTCAAGAATAAACTGGAACAAAATGCGGATTACGATGTGATCGAATACACCTGCCTGGGCAATTGCAGCCAGTGCCGCTTCGAGCCGTTCGCCATGGTCAACGGTGAAATCATCGCTGCGGATTCAGCCGAGGAGCTGGAAGAAGCTATAGAGAACAAGATTAAGGAGCTGGAGGCTTGGGACAAGCTTGAGCTGGACTGACTGGATTATCCGAAATGCCGCTTGGACATCCACAGCACTCCGCTCTTCAGAATGCGGGGCACCCGGCCCATGACGGACCGGCGGCCCAGCAGCCCGAAGCCTTCGCTTTTTCCCAGGGAACCAAGTGTCCCCTTCAGCTTGATTCTGCCCAGTCTCGGCGTTTCGTTGCGCCACAGGGCCCGTAAGACCTGCGCAACCTGCTCGCCTTGGGCTCCCGCCGCCTGGGCGCTCGGAGCGAACGGCAGGCTGGCGCAGTCCCCGATCACATACACTTCGGGATAGTCCGGAACCTGATGATACGGGCCGAGAATGACCCTCCCGCCGTGATCCTTCGCCAGATTAAGCTCCTGAACCACTTTGACCGGCTGAATGCCTCCGGTCCAGACTGTAACGTCGGAAGAAATGGCTTGCGAACCGTTATAGACGGCGTCCTTCTCGATATGGGAGACCGAGATTCGGCCAAGCGTCCGCACCTCATGCTCGCTGAACCATTCCTCCACATATTGCGACAGCCTGGCGGGAAAAGCGGACAGCACCCGCTCGCCCCGGTCGAGGATGGCAATGTTCAGATCAGGACGGCTTTCCCGCAGCTCGGCGGCAAGCTCAACCCCGCTAAGTCCGCCTCCGATGATGTTGACCGTTCCGTAAGGCTTCACATCGTTCAGGCGTCGGTAGGTTTCCCGCGTATCCAAGAGCGACTGGATACCGCAGGTATGCTCCTCGGCTCCGGGGATGCCGTGATAATTATCCGTGCAGCCCAGAGCGATAGCGAGCAGGTCATACGGCACAAGCTCGCCGTCCGTCATGAGGACAAGCCGCTTATCGAGATTGACGGCATCGACTTCGCCGTATTTGACGGAGAGCTGTGGATGGACAGGGAACGCGATACGAAGATCATGATCGGAGACGGTCCCGGCGGCCAGCGCATAATATTCCGTCTTGATGCCCTGATAGGGCATCCGGTCGACCAGGACAATTTCCACATCGCTTGGAAGATGCTGCTCCAGCAATTTCTGGATCAGTGCGAGGCCGCCATAGCCGCCCCCGAGGATAAGCAGTTTCTTCATACAGCCACCCTTCCTTTCCAATGCGGGAGTATGTGAATGATATGCTACTCGTATACCTTGATCTCGTTATAGAAGGTGTCGCGTTCGACAGGGATTTTGCCTGCGCCCTTTACAAGCCAGATTAATTCCTCTCGTGTCATGCCCTCTGGAGTGAGCGCTCCCGCGGAGTGGCTGATCCGCTCTTTCAGGATCGTTCCGTGCACGTCCGACGCGCCGAAGCTAAGCGATACCTGGGTGAGCTGCGGTCCGATATTGATAAAATAAGCTTTGATATGGTCGATGTTGTCCAGCATCAGCCGACTGACCGCAATCGTCTTGAGATCCTCATACGCGGAGTTGCGGCGCATCATGCCGGCATTCTTGCTCTTGGGCTGCATCGACAGCGGGATGAATACCATGAAGCCGTTCGTCTCGTCCTGAAGCTCGCGGATTTGCAGCATATGCCGGACGCGGTCCTCATGGGACTCGATGGAGCCGTACAGCATGGTCGTATGGGTCCGCATGCCGAGCTTGTGCGCCTGCCGATGCACCTCCAGATACTCCTCTACGTTGGCCTTGTCGACATGCATTTTTTGGCGGTATTGATCGGACAGAATTTCCGCTCCCCCGCCCGTCAGCGTCTTGAGTCCGGCGGCCCGCAGCCGTTCCAGCACTTCACGAATGCTCAGACCGCTGATTCGGGTGAAGAAATCGATCTCCGCCGCCGTGTAGGCTTTCAATGTAACTTCCGGAAAGCGGTCATGCAGCGCCTGAAGGGAATCGACATAGTATTGAAACGGAACATGGTTGTTATGTCCGCCCACAATATGGAACTCCCGCACGCCGGGGTGGATATGCTGCTCCACATAGGCGATCATTTCCTCGCCTGAAAGCGTATATGCGCCCTCTTCGCCTTGATCCTTGCGGAAATTGCAGAACGCGCAGCGGGATTCGCACACATTGGTAAAGTACAGGCTCATATTTTCGATAAAATACACTTTGTTTCCGTTCTTCCGCTGGTTGACTTCGTTAGCAAGCTGGCCGATCGTCAGAAGATCGCTGCTATCATATAAATAAACGCCATCCTCCAGGGTCAATCTTTCGCCGCCGCGAACCTTTTCGATGATTTCCGCCATTCTGGCATCGGTGTGGGGAGTGATAAGGGTAGACATTATGATTCCTCCTAGTAGGGTTGTTGGATAAGAGGCTTAGCCAGCATGGACGTAAAAGCAGCCATCAGAGACAAGAAAACATCCCGCTGTTTCTCACCTGTAGAAAAACGACGCAGATGTTCTCAGGAACAACATATCGAAGCGGCAGCAATTCATTTTGTGGATTGAGACTCTGCCGTACGTGACAAAATTTCGAATTTTGACCTCATGCTGTACCTATTATAAACCTCTCTTCCAAGGCGGGCAACCGCCCGGCAGCATTCGGTTCCCTTGATCTGCAACTTGTGGAGCGGGTGTGGGTGAAGTATACTTTATTTAAAAATATGAAGAATATTTCTATCCCATAAAATGATAAGGAGGCTGGAAACCATGATTTCAATCAGCGACACGGCTGCCGAGCAGCTTAAGACCATGCGCAACTCGCAGGAGATTCCGAACATGTTCCTTCGTCTTGGCGTGAACCCCGGAGGATGCAGCGGCTTCTCGTATGCGATGGGATTTGACGATAACGAGACCGATCAGGACGTCTATATGGATGTGAAGGGCCTCAAGGTCGTGATGGAAAAAGAAAACCTGCGCCTTCTCGACGGCCTCGAAATCGACTTCGAGGCATCCGGCATGTCCGGCGGCTTCACCATCAACAACCCGAACGCCAGCGCCACATGCGGGTGCGGGCACAGCTTCCGCACGGCGACGGATGAGGGGAAGCCTAGCGAGGAGCCTTGCTGAGTCAGTTGATATGACGCGGTGTTCTCTCCGCTGATCTGAATGGAAGCCGGATCGGTAGCCCTGCGCAAACGCGCGTTCGGAGCTGCGGATTGTAGCGGCAAAATTGAACATTAACAACCCATGAAACGCCGTTTCAGGGTTGTTATTACATGCCTCCCAGGCTTGTGTTTATTGCTAAACACAGCTTCGGGAGGTTTTTTATACGTACTTTTATATTTTATTCCAAGAAAATTATGGTATTATTTTACCATTAAGCCAATGGAGGTAGTTCTATTGATCTATGTATTTGTGGCGGCAGTAATTGTCCTGTTATTTGGTTTCAGCTTGTTGTTCTTTAAAATTCTACAAAAGCGCAATAAACCTTCCTTATTTCTTAAAGAAAACTATGACTTGAGGTCGATTGCTATTGCTGATATTGACAGGATGGAGGATGGTTCAGGGTTTGAAATGTACCTATACAGACTTTTTCTTGAACTTGGCTATTCAGGAGTATACAAGACTGTCGGGAGTCGTGATTTTGGAGCAGACGTAGTTTTTACAGATCGAGAGGGGGTGAGAAACGTAGTACAGGCAAAACGGTACTCTGTAGACAATCCAGTTGGTGTTAGCGCTGTGCAGGAGGTCTACTCTTGTATGAGGTACTACAAAGCCAAGAAAGCCATCGTGATCGCTACATCCAAGTATACTGAGCCATGTGAGACACTGGCAGGAATTAACCATGTAAAGCTTCTAGATCGAATGGACTTGATAAATATTATTGAAGCTTTTAAAAAAGATAATCTCAAAGCGGCACAGGATATTGTAGAAGCAGAGCCAAGAATGATTTTGGAATCGTGGAGTGAGGCCAGTAATCCTGGACTACGTGAAGTTCGCAAGGACTATAAGGCCGAGAAGTATGTGAAGAAGGTAATGGGGAAGTGATTTTTGATAGGTAAATTGTAAATCTAAGGAATCGAGTGAAAGGATGAAAGATTAATGCCATTTGATATTGAAAGCAAATTTGTTATTGCGGTAGCCTCAAGCGCATTATTTGATCTTACAGAATCCGACCGTGTATTCAGAGAACATGGAGAAGAAGTATATCGAGAGTATCAGAGAGAGCATGAGAATGAAATATTAACACCAGGAGTTGCATATCCACTTATAAAAAGATTATTAAGCATCAATACCTCCCAGGATCAAATAGTCGAGGTTATTTTACTCTCAAGAAATGATCCTGATACTGGTTTAAGGGTTCTTAAGTCTATTGAAAAATACGGATTAACAATTAGTAGAGCTGTATTTGTCGCTGGAAGCAATCTATTTAGCCCCTATTTGAACTTGGACAGTACAC
>NZ_ASSC01000076.1 GCF_000520735.1 Paenibacillus forsythiae T98 | reverse complement strand
CCCCCGCCATAACCGGGTGCTCGCCCCGGATGAGCACGTTGGCCGTATCGAAGACGATGCCGATCACATCGTCGCCAACCGCTTCAATGAGCCGGAGAATTTCAAACGTGGTGATCTCCTCATGGGTTTCAAGGTTCAGGTGAACGCCAAGCTCCAAGGCGATGGGCTTCAGCTTCAGCAGGAAGCGGCGCGTGGCCTCAAGCTGCTCCTCCCAGGACACGTCCGTCCGGAAGCGGTCCGTGCCGAACCGCCCCTTGTACGGCTTCGCGCCGGCGGTGGAAATCCACAGCTCGCGGATGTCAACCTCCGCGCAGGCTTCCATCATCCGCCGAAATCCGAGCAGCGTATCCCCGCCGCCAATCGCCCGCACCTCCGGCGTCTCCGGAAGGGCATAGGGATTGACCTTCCCCAGCCCGGCCTCCAGGTAAAGCCCCAGCTCGTCGGCGCGCTGCCTGACCTCGCGGATCATCCCCCGGTCAAGCTCCGGGCTAACGTCCAGGATAGTGCGGAAGAACACGCCTTCCATGCCGAGGCTCCCCGCGTGGTCAAGCGAGCCAACCGGCCCTTTCGACTTCGCTGCGGGTATTTTTCTGCCGTCAATTCCAATACGCATCGTTGCTAACCTGCCTTTCTCTTATATGTGTGCTAGGAGATATGTGTACTAGGAAATCCGGTATATGCCGCGCGGGAACTTCGACGCCCAGGAAGCCCCGTCGCCGCCGACAATCGCCACATCGCCCGCGACCACATGCCCAAGGTCTGGAAGGGTGAAGTTCGGATGCACTTCATAGACCTGGTTCTCCATCACAAGCGGAGATTCCGTGTCGAAGGACTTATCCCGGTCCGCGAAGAGGAACGGCGCAATGCCGGGATCGACGTAGCTGCAGCTCATTGCATGGCAGGCCTGGAAGCGGAACGGGTCGGTCGCGCGGGTGTACGGGCAGTATTCGTCGATCATGGATTCCAGCACGTCGCTGATGGCATGGATCGGAGTTCCCGGCGCCATCTTGGCCAGCGCGGCGTCCTGCATCGCGATAATGGCGTCCGCCGTTTCCTGAAGCCGAGCCGAAGGCTCTTTGAATGTTCCGATGCGCAGCACCTGGGAGAAGTAGCCGTCAAGACAGATGGTAGCGCCGATCTGGAAGCGGGAATCCGGGCCGAGCGTTTCGGTAAGCTCGAACAGCTCGAACATCGTCTCGGCCGGGCGTTCGCCAATGGCGATCCAGCACACAGACATATCGGCGCCGAGTCGCCGGCCCAGGTATTCGACATCGGCCATAATGTCAGCCCCGGTCACGCCCTTGATCGCGGCGATGCTCATGGCGTGGGCGACAAGCTTGTCCGCCAGCGCGGTCGCCCTCCGGTGCTTCTCCGCCTCGAACGGCGTCCGCTCCAGGCGCTGCTTATTGATGATCGCATTGCCGTCTGTCACCTCATACGGCGAGAGCAGCGCGCGGAATTCCTCGGCTCGCGCCACTGTCAGATCAAATTCTCCCGCCTGGGCGACGGCTTTGCCGGGCGGGACCGCCGCAGACAGCACTTCCTTGGCCGTTCCGAACATGCTGCCCGCCTTGACCACCTGTCCATCATTGCCGAAGAACCGGACAAAGCCCCGGGCTCTGTTCTTGTCGCTCGTAATCAGCACCGGCCTGCCCTCGGCCGGGACGATGAGAATGGCATCGGAGTTCTGCGGCATCCAGCTCGTCAGATACCTTATAGTACCGCCGCTTTCCCCGGCGCCATTCCCGTACACCACCAAAGCATCAATGCCGCTTTTGGCAAGGCCGGCTTTCAGAATGGACATTCTTCGGCTTGTCTCGTTGGCAGGCATAAACATATCAATTCCTCCCCTTCCTATATCATTCCGCCCTCTTAATGAGCCGGGGCCGGAACTAGCGCCGGCCCCGTTGATCAAGTCTTGTTATTTCAGCGTAGAGTTGTAGACGTCCAGCAATTTGTCCACGCCCTTGGCATGAATTTCTTTCACATAGCTGTCCCATTCCTGATCGATGGACACTTTTCCGTACACGAACTGTTCCTGCATCTTGGCGTAATAGTCGTTGACACCCGCGATCAAGAGACTTTCCTCGTCCTTCTGATCGGTGCTGAGCTTCGGCACCTTGGCGGCCGGCGTAAACCAGTTGTTCTTATTGGCCTCTTCGGTATACTTCTCGAAATCCTCGTTGCCGAGAATCGTCGCGAACCACTTGAACGGCCACACCAGGGTGAAGGAGCCGTTGGCCGAACCGATATCCCACAGCGCTTTATTCAGGTTCTCCGACTGCTTCATTTTATCCGTGAATTCCTTCTTGCCGTCTTCTTTGACAACGTACGTGTCGCCTTCGATGCCCCATGTCAGCAGGTCGATGCCTTCATCGCTGTACAGGTAGTCGGCGAACTTCAGCAAGTCTTCAAAATAAGGCTTGTTCGCGGCGCTTGCCGGAATAACGGTGCCGCGATCGATACGGGTGCCCGCAAGCGCTTTTTCTCCGGCTGGCCCGGCGATCGGCGGGAGCATGGCCATCTTGAATTCCGGACCGGTGTTCTTCTTGCCCAGCAGATTAATATTGCTGATTTCCTCGCCGTTCCAGAAGAAATAGAACATGCTCTTGCTGGTGGAGAGCTTCTGATGCATCTGATCATAATTGGAAGTGAACAGCTCCGGGTCCGCCAGGCCATCCTTGATGAGCTTGTTTAAATAGGTGACATACTTCTTGTAATTTTCGCTGGTGTAAATATACTCGTATTTTCCGGTTTGCTCATTGAAGACAAAGCCTTTATAGCTTGGCTCAATGCCCCAGGCCGCGCCCCACATGCTTCGCAGATCGTCTGCGCTTGTGCCTGTGAACGGATAGCTGCCCGGATTCATTTCCTTCATTTTTTTGAGCACCGCATATAGTTCTTCTGTGTTCGTCGGCGCTTTTAGTCCATATTTTTCCAAAAGGTCCGTCCGGATCATCGGCGAGCGGTTATAGCTTGCGGACTGGGTAAGGAAGGGAAGCACATACAGCTTGCCGTCCGGAGACTTCCAGTTTTCCAGCTCGTCCTCCATCTTGAACTCCTCAATCCGCTTCTTGAGGTTCGGCAATTTGTCCATGTAATCGCTGATCGGGAGAAGAACGCCCGTGCCTCCCAGCTCAAGCACATTGGACTGGTTGATGTTCGTTACCAGATCGGGAATCTTATCCGAACTGAGCACGATTTTGGCCTTGCTCTGGTAATCGGATTCCGGCACGACCTGAAGGTCCAGCTTCACATTGTTGCGTGCTTGAAGCTCTTTGTACACGGGCCAGTCCTTGTTGAACGGGGACCCCGATTCGGAATACAGCATCGTCAGCGTTACCGGTCCGCCGCCCTCTTTGGCCGCGTCCGCGCTTCCTGCTTTATTGGCGCTGTCGCCGCAGGCCGCAAGCGGAATGGCAACCAGCAGGGAGAGAGCGGTAAGTCTCGACCATACACCGAATCTTGTGATTGACATCTTCTCCATAAATCATCATGCCTCCTAATGAAATTATCCTTTAACCGCTCCGAGCAGAACGCCTTTGGTGAAATGCTTCTGAACGAATGGAATGGTGCAAAAAATGGGCAGCGTTGTCGCCATAATGGCCGCCGATTGCAATGAAGCCGTAGACAGCTTCTCCAGATTGGTTCCCGTCAGGGCGCCGTTCACGAGATTGGCTCCGTCCAGAATATTCCGGACAATCAGCATGATGGGGTACTTGTCTGGACTATTCAAATAAATCAGCGAGTTGAACCAGTTGTTCCAATACATCACGACCAGGAACAGACTCATGGCGGCTATGATGGTTTTGGATAGCGGAAGCACGATCATGAACAAAATCTGAATCGGATTCAAACCGTCCATTAATGCGGACTCCTCGATATTCTCCGGAAAGCTCTGAAAGAAATTAATCATGATCATCAGAAAATACGGCGCGATGCTGAAAGGCAGCACGATGGCCCACAGCGTATCAAGCAGTCCCAGCCCTTTAATGAGCATATAAGTCGGAACCAGGCCGCCATTGAAGAACATGGTCAGCATAACGAGCCAAATCATTACCTTCCGCCCTTTAATGGGCTTGGACAGCGGATAGGCGCAAATGGTCATCATGAAGAGGCTGATGAGGGTTCCGACGACCGTCTGTACAATGGCGTTCTTGAACCCGCTTAAGATACTCGGATGCTGAAAAATAAATTTGTAGGCCTCCATATTTACACCGATGGGAAGAAACCTGACCTTCCCGCTCGTATTCGCAGCCGAATCGCTTAACGAAACAGCCAGCAGATGAAGAAAAGGCAAAGTGACACCGCAGACGACCAGGGCCATAAATAAAAAGTTTATGGTGCTGAACACACGGAACTCCAATGTTTTTCGATAATGCATGCAGGGCACTCCTTCCCGGCGGAATTAATAGAGCGAGTAGCGGGTAACCTTCCTGGAAAGGTAGTTGGCGGCTATGACGATGACAAGCCCCAGAAATCCGCTAAACAGCCCGACTGCCGTCGCATAGCTGTAATTGCTGCTCTCCAGCCCCATTCGGTAAACGAAAGTTTCGATCACGTCGCTAACCTGGGAATTGCTTGGCGTATACATCAGCAGCACCTTTTCAAACGCTACAGTCATCAATTGCCCAAGCGATAAAATATAGACAACGGTGATTGTAGGCATAATTTGCGGTATGGTGACATGAATGATTTGCTTCAGCCGCCCCGCGCCATCCACTTCCGCGGCTTCATAGAGCTGGGGATCAATGGATGAGATCGCGGCGAAGAAGATGATCGAGTTCCACCCGGTATACTGCCAGACTTCCGAAGAAATATACAGGGCGCGGAACCAGCCGGGCTCATTCATGAAGAAGACCGGATCAATGCCAACCATTCCCAGCGCCTTGTTGACCAGACCGTAGGTTGGCGAGAGCAGCTCCTTCATCAAACCGACAACGACGACGATCGAGATAAAATTGGGAAAGTAAGAGATCGTCTGTACCGCACTCCGCAGCTTGCTCGACTTGATTTCATTGACGAGCAGGGCGAACAGAATCGCGATCGGCACCGTAATCAGCAGATGATAGAAGCTTAAGAGCCAGGTGTTTTTAAAGGCTGCCCAAAAATTGGGGTCCCGAAGGAACAGCTTGAAATATTTTAGCCCCACCCATTCTTCGCCGTAGATGGACCCGCCCGGAACAAACTTGCGAAAAGCCAGCACGTTTCCGATGATCGGGCCGTAGCGGAAGACAACAAAATACAGGATCGGAAGGATTAGAAGGATATAGTAATGAATATTTCTTCTAAGATAGACCCCTGAACGTATACGCCTCATTCCTTTCTGTTTGATAACCAAGCTGTTCTTGTCCTTCGCTATGGTGTTGTCCATGTGCGATCATCCCCTTTCTTGGCTGCTGCCCCCACCCTTATTAAAAGCCACGGGCGCCTTCCGGCGAAACAGACACTTTCGACATGATGTCACAAAAATTGACCTGATTGACGGTTTTTCGAGCGTACAAAAATGATTTATGTCTCATTTATAGCCTTTATACGTCACATTATGTCACATTTTGTTGACAGGTTAATCTTTTTGAGGACATAATATAACCTAACTTATCTTCAGGGGGTAGAAATTACAGATGCTGAAGATTACGCGTTCATGGATGAGGGGGGCCTTTCGGAGCTTGCTGTACCGCTTTTTCTTTTTCTTCCTCGTCGTCTCTCTGCTCATTCAATTAATCAACCTGATCACGTACCGCGTCAATTTATGGTATTTCGAATCCGAACTGGAGCAGAATTACAATAAATCCCTGTCCAATATTGCGGACGGTCTGAATAACGTGTTCACGGGGATCTACAATTCCAACTATCTTCTTTCTCTGGATGCGGATGTGATGCAGCTGTTCTCCTCCGGGTTCAACGTGGATCATCCGTCCCAATATGCCGTGGTGTCGCAGACCGTTCATTCCCTGAGCCGGATTAGCCGGATGGGGGAGTATGTAGACCGCGTATTTATCTATAAAAAGAAAGACGATCTCATCATCAGCGATCAGGGCACTTATTCCGGGACCGATTTTTTTGGCCGAAAAAATGCCCTTGAACAATACCCGAAGCCGTTTTGGCAAAACTACGGGTCGCAGAGCCGGCCTTTTCAGATTCTCCCTCCTTCGAGGTCAAGCTCACGGAACGGCGCGTACATCCTTCCTATCGTGCAGACGGCCATTGCCGAATACCGGTCCAATGATCTGTATGTCATCAATCTCAAGGTCGATCCAATTATTGAGTCGCTCGCAAGCTCCAAGCTGACGCCGAACAGCATGCTGTTCATTGTGGATGACAACCGGCAGCTTATCGCTTCGACCGAAATGAACGCGCCCAGGGAAGACGTGCGGGATTTCGTGAAACAGTTCCAGTCCTCCGGCTCCCCCGTTCTGAGAACGGCCGTAGGGAACAAGGATATGCTTGCGATTCAAACGAGCACCCGTTTTGTCTTTAAGAACCTCAATATGATTGCCGTGGTGCCCGTCTCGGACATTCGCGACAGCATGAAGCATGTCAAATATTGGGGAGCGACGCTGTCGTTGATCGCGCTTGTCCTGTCGGTTCTTCTCTCTTTCCTGTTCAGCAAGAAGCTGTATGCGCCGATTCAATCGCTTATCGTAAAGATATCGCCGTCCCCGGAGCCGGCAGCGGATGAATACAAGGTGCTGGACCGGGAATTTCACCGGATGATGGACAATATGGATCTATTGAGCAACAGTCTGACCTCGATCTCGCCATTTGCCCTGGAACAGTGGGTCGTGCGGATGCTGCGGTATAGCCGGATTCCAGGCGAACAGGACATTGCCTCTTTTCTGGAGAAGTGCGGGATCATGTTCAAGCATGAGCATTTCGCCGCGGCGCTGATCCGGACCAAATTCACGAAAGCCTTCTATATGGATTACAGCAACGCGGAGCAGAATGCGTACTACGACAAAATGGCAAGCCTGCTCAAAGCGCATAAGCTCTCCGAATATCAGAGCCTTGTGGTCGAAATCGAGTCGAATGTGTTCTGTCTGGTGATCAATCTTCCGCAGGATGCGGACCGGGAGAAGCTGGCGGATTATTTTGAAGCCCTGTTCGGCCTGTTCCGCCATGACGAGGTTCTGCATGATCTATTTATCGGGATGGGCGATATTCATCAGGGCTTTGACGGCCTTCAGGAGTCGTATCTGGAAGCGATGAAAGCGATGTGGCGGCTGTCGCCGTTCGACAATAAGCGGATTCACTACTACCAGAAGGAAGATGAAGAGTCGGTAACTATCCTGCTGGGCACGAACGACGACAAAAAAATATTCAACCTGCTCGCGTCCGTCAAGCGGGAGGAGCTGTTCGAGCTGCTGGACAAGGTTATTCGGAACCATGTGGCGATGGGGCTGAGCGATTTTACGATCAAAGAGCTGTATATGCATCTCTTCGTGATCGGGTCGCAGGTGCTCAAGCATAAGGACAAGACGCTGCCCGAAGCGACGTACCGGGAATACATCCGCATGATCCTGTCCGAGCATCCCCTGTCGGTGGACGGCATGACGGAATTCATTTACGGCTATTTCAACAAAATCATGGACACCATCGAGCCGCAGACCGGCAAGCTGGAGTCGCTGGCCTTCAAGCCTTTCATCGACGCTAATTACCAGGAGGATATTCATCTGGAACTGCTTGCGGACAAGTTCCATACGACGCCGAACTATATGTCCCGCCTGCTGAAGAAGGAGCTCGGCAAGCCGTTCAACCAATATTTGCAGGAGCTGCGGGTGCAGAAAGCGAAGGAGCTGCTGGCGAACTCCACGATGCTGATTCAGGACATTTGGGCTTCGGTCGGATTTAACAATCGGAATACCTTCATTCGCGCTTTCCGCAAAATCGAGGGGATTTCCCCGATGGAATACCGTCTCCAGCATGCGCCGAACCCGGAAGAGGGCGGATTTAAGGAGACGGAGGGCGAATAGGGGAGAGTGATACGGGAAAATGAGGCGGGGAAGCGGCAGGCTTCCGGCGGCTGTGGATCAAAACAAACAGACTGCTTTTAAGCGGAAATAGCCGCTTAAGGGGCAGTCTGTTGTTGTTTGCGCGCCGGCCGGGGGGATTTAAAGTTCGGGCGCCCATGCGCTATCAGGGTTAGGTACCCGTACAGCTATCGCGGCGCGGTTAACCCCGCTTGCCGGAGAGAGCGGTAAGCCCCTCCACATAGTCGGCGTAATCGGCGGCATACTTCTCCAGCTGTTCGTCGCTCACTTCGCGAATTCCGCCCACGACAAAGGGCGGGCGGTAGATCATCCCGGTCAGGTTGGCGGACTGCTGGAACGGCCGCAGCAGCTCGCTGTAAGAATAATTATGAAAGCCTCCGGCTTGATACATATTCTCTGCGCCTCCCGAAGAGGTCGCTATGAGCAGCTCCTTGCCGCTTAGCTTATCGCCGCCCTTGCCGTGCGCGAAGCCGAGCTCGAACACTTCATCCATCCATTTCTTCAGCAAGGAAGGCGAGCTGTACCAGAACAATGGAAATTGAAGCACGATACGGTCGTGAGAGGTTAGCAGCGCCTGCTCTCGGGCAACGTCGATCTTCTCGTCCGGATACCTCTCGTATAGCCGGTGAATGGTAACATTGCCTCTCCGCTCAAGCTCGGCCGCGAGTCGTTTGTTAATCCGGGATGTCTCCAAATCGGGATGCGCAACGATCACGAGCGTTGCGGCGCTGCCGGACGGGGTGGAAGGGTTGGACATAGGGAACAGCTCCTTTTTTTGGTGTTGATAATTCGGTAAAATTACAAATCTCGAATTATCGATATATTTTGTATATAAAAACTGAATTCAACGCTTTGGTTTGAATCCAGTCTTTATGACTTACAGGTCATGCTGAATGTAGGAAGCAATTTCTTGGATTGCCTCTTCATCTCTTCTATAATATGTCCATTTGCCCAGCCGAGTCGCATGCACTAGCCCCGCCCGCTGCAGGACGGACAAATATTGAGATGTAGTCGATTGAGTCATGTTCAGTTTCGCGGTAATCTGGCTGACGCATACCCCAATCTCAATAAGATCAACGCCTCCCTGGGGTCCAAAATGGGCCTTGGGATCTTTTAACCATTCCAGGATTTGAAGACGCGCTTCATTAGACAGTGCCTTGAATACTTCAATGGGGTCAATTGGCTTCATGCCACCATTATATCGATGATTTACGATATGTCAATACCAATGACTGGAAAAAATCTTGTAATATCTGATTGACTTTGGAAAAATAAGGACATATACTGTGTATATAGATATACACAGTAATCACACATAATCACTTAATTGAAGCGAGGTTAACCATTAATGCAGATATGGAAAGATTCCTGGTTCATGATCCGGGGGGATTTGCGGGGCGGCAAGATCAGGCTGATACTCACCGCGCTGTTTACGATCGTCTTTATGTTTTATTTGGCGGGACTGACGGGACTATTCTTCAACGAAGCGGCGCAGACCCATCAGAGGAGCGTGTTGCCCGACTATTTCCTGCTGGCTATAGTTCCGTTTCTCGGCTTCGCGTATTCCCGCCGTACGATGAAATACTGGAGCGCGGATTCCTACACGAAGATGCTGGCTTACCTGCGAAGCCTGCCCATCCCGCTGAGTGCCGTCTTGTGCAAAAGAAAGCTGCAATCCGTCATGTGCTTCGCGCTGAACGGCGTTTTGTTCTTTGGATTGGTCTACGCGCTCGCCGGCCATCTGAGAGCTTCCCTTTCTCCGCTCGGGTATGTCGTGTTCTCCATCACCTGGATTGGCTATGGATTGGCAGTGATGGGCTTGTACATTTTTTTCGAGTTTTTGTACAGCGGCAAAGCTTATTTTTGGCTCCTTCTATTGACGATGCTGATTTCTTTCGGAGGGGCTATGCTGGTGAAGCTTTCCGGCGGCAATCTGCTGTTTTACAGCCTCGCTTGCTCGAAGGAGTGGGGGCTGCTGTCTCCCCTGATGTGGGGAACGCTGCTTGGGGGCACGGTATCCGTGCAGTTGTTCTCCAGATGGACGATTCACAGATTGAAGAGGCGGGACCTCGTATGATGGCGGGGGACGGATCGGCCGGAGGGAAGGCGGTGTAGGCAGTGTGGATTCCTGTACAAATTGATGACAAAAGCGCGGAGCCGCTGTACCACCAGATCGAGACGCAGCTACGGTCGCTGATTATCAGCGGCAATCTTGCGGAAGGGACGCTGCTTCCCTCTATCCGGGAATTTGCAGGCGACTTGAAATGCAGCGTGATTACAGTCCGCCGGGTATACCAGGATCTGGAAGGGGAAGGGCTGCTGCGTACCCGGCAGGGAACCGGAACCTTCGTCTCCCATGTCGGAGACGGGGCGAGAGCCGAATACCGGAGGGAGACGGTCCGCAAAGCGCTGGAGGCGGCGGTGGATGCCGGACGTTCCGTGCAGTTCGGTGAAGAGGAGCTGAATGAGCTTTTTCAGGAAATTGTAAAGCGTAAATATGGCGAAGCGGACAACAAGGGGGAGTGAGGCATGGTTCGACTGGCGGTAGAGCTGCGGAATGTGATCAAGAAAAGGCATTCCAAAACGATTGGGCCGATCAATCTGGAGCTGCCGGAGGGGCATATTATCGCGCTGGTGGGGCAGAACGGTTCAGGCAAAAGCACGCTGCTGAGCATGCTGCTGAAGCTGGCGCTTCCGGAAGAAGGGACCATATGCTGGTTTGGCAGCAGCGTCGAAGGCGAGCTTCCGATAGAGATCCGGCGGAGCATCGGCTATGTGCCGGAATCCCCGATTCATGAGGAGAGCCACTGGACGCCGGAGGAGGCCGCCAGCTTTCGCAGAAGGTGGTATCCGGACTGGGATCAGGCGTATTTTCAGGCGCTGCTGGATGAGTTCGAGGTGCCGCAGGGGATAAGGCTCGGCAAAATGTCCAAGGGCGAGCGCCGCAAATTCGAAATCGCCGCCGTTCTTGCCGCCGGCCCGAAGCTGCTCTTGCTCGACGAGCCTTCGTCGGGGCTGGACCCTTTTGCCTGGCGGATCATGATCGAGACGCTCCAGCGCTATATGGATGAGCGGCAGGCGACGATCATCATTTCTACGCATATTGTAGAGGAGGTGCGCCGGCTGGCCGACTACATCATCCTGTTGCATAAGGGGAAGCTGCTCGGCATGGCGGAGAAAGACGCGCTGCTTGGCGCATGGAGCGAAGTTTGGGTCAGCGCGGCGGATGAAGCGGAGCTCGCGGAGCTTGCGGCCGAGCTGCCGGAGGCGCTGGAGCTGAAAATCCAGACCCCGGGCATGGCAAGGATGATTACCTCGCGGATGCAGGATTTGGAGAAACGCTTCTCGGATTTGGGCATAAAGAAGATCAGGAGCCGCATCCTGGATTTGGAAGAGATTTTGAGTTTGTGGACCATGGGACACCGTCCCGAGCTTGCCGATTTAAAGAGAGGGGATTGACGAATGGAAGCATTGAAGCTGGAAAAGGTAGTCAAGCAGTACGGCGACAAGACGGCGGTGAACGGAATCAGCCTCGGGGTGGAGCGGGGAGAAATTTACGGTCTGCTCGGAGCCAACGGCGCGGGCAAGACGACGACGATGCGGATGGTGCTCGGCCTGATTTATCCCGACGGGGGGAGCATCCGATATAACGGCAAGCCGTTCAGCAGCGAGCTTCAGGCCATCATGGGCTATCTGCCCGAAGAGCGGGGGCTGTATCCGAAGGTAAAGGTCAGCGAGCAGATTAACTACCTGGCGCGTCTGCGCGGCATGTCCGCAAGCGATGCCGACAAGAGCCTGCGGTATTGGCTGGACCGCTTTGACGTGCCGGACTACTATAATAAGAAAATCGAGGAGCTATCCAAGGGCAATCAGCAAAAAATGGGCTTCATCGCCGCCGTTGTACATAAGCCGCAGATTCTCATTCTGGACGAAGCCTTCAGCGGCCTCGATCCGGTCAACGTTGAGCTGCTCAAAGATACGGTCAGGGAGCTTCGCGATCAGGGAACGAGCATCTTGTTCTCCACGCACCGGATGGAGCATGTCGAGGAGCTGTGCCGCCATATTACCATTCTGGACCGCTCCAATACGGTGGTGCAGGGCGACCTTCGCGAGATCAAGCAGGGCTATCCGCGCGAGGAGGTGCTGCTGCGGACGCCGGGCGAGCTGACCGGGATTGACGCCATACCGGGGGTGACCGCCGTGGAGCGCCAGGAGCGGGGCTATATCATCCGCATTGCGGAAATCGGCGCTGCCCAGCGCATTCTGAAGGCGGCGCTGGAGCAGGGCGAAGTGGAGCATTTTGAAATCAAGGAACCGACGTTAAACCAAATCTTTATCAGAGCGGTGGGTGAGTCTCATGAATAAAATGGGCACAATTATCGGATTCACGTTCAAGAACAAAGCGAGAACGAAATCCTTCCTGATTACGACGCTGATTATGGTCGTGCTGCTGAGCATCGGAATGAATATCCCTTATTTGATTAAAGTGTTCAAAGGCGAGGACGGGAGCGGCGCTCCGAGCCCGGGCGTTCACATTGCCGTCATTGCGGAGAACGACAGCCCCGCCTCGCAGCTTCTGCAGGCTTACGCCAAGCAGCCGGGCGTGGACGCGACAGTCACCCCGTACCCGACAGCCGATGACGCCGGGCTGAAGCAGGCGCTTTCGGATGGAACAGTCGACGGATATCTCACCTACACAGAGAAGAGCGGAGCGGGGCTTAGTTCGGTCGTCTTCCATTCGGCGGACGACAGTGCCAAGGCCAAGACCTTCCTGGAGTCCGCGCTTCAGCAGGTCAACGCGCAGCTTATCGCGGGCGACCGGCTGACGCCGCAGCAGATTGCGGCTATGAACGCGCCGGTGCCGCTTGGCACCGAGAAGATCAGCGCGGACGGAGAAGCGGCTCAGGATAAATCGCATCCGTTGATCAACTATGTTATTGTCTACGTCCTGCTGATTCTGTTCTTTATGTCGATTATGATGACCGGCAATATGATTGCGGCGGAGGTCACCTCGGAGAAGAGCTCGCGCATCATGGAGATTCTGATTACGAGCGCCTCGCCGCTCGCGCAGATGTTCGGCAAGGTCATCGGTATCTTCCTGGTCGGCCTGCTGCAAATCGCCATTATCGCCGCCGCCATCGCCGCCAACCTGATGCTGCCGCATAATTCGGGCATTCTGCAGGATTTCAATCTCGACCTGGGACAGCTCAGCGTCGGTCTGCTACTGTACGGAATCGTTCTGTATATTCTCGGCTATTTCATGTTCGCCCTGATGTACGCCGCCGTCGGCTCCATCGTCAGCCGTACCGAGGATCTCGGGCAGGCCGCGATGCCCATCATGATGCTCGGCTTCGTGAACTTCTACGTTCCGCTGTTCAGCATTTCGGTCCCGAACTCTCTGCTGATTAAGGTCACTAGCTTCATCCCGTTCACGTCGCCCCTCAGTATGCTGCTCCGGATCGGCGTCGGCGATGTGGCCGCATGGGAAATTATCCTGTCGCTGCTGCTTCTGCTCGTTACGATCCTCGGCCTCGGCTGGCTGGCCGCGAAGATTTATCGCACCGGCGTCCTGATGTACGGCAAGCGCCCGAGCATCAAGGAGCTGCGCAAGGCGATGAAGGCTTATAAGATCTGAGCGGGATAGGAATCGGTCAAGACCAATATAGGGAGTGGGAATAATGGATAAAAAGCATCAACAAAATGTAGCAATGCTGTTCTTGGCCTCTTTTTCCTCGCTTACCGTAAGCCAAATCATTCAGTCTAACGGGAGCAATCTGATGGATTTCACGCAAGGAGTTCTAACCGGTATAGGCATTGCGGGCATGCTGCTGGTCATCGTAACCTTTGGCAGATATAATAAGCGCAGCCAATAAGAACGTATCTTGTGGCAGGGTTAATACAGTTGATTGACAGGCTCATCCGCGGCTGAAGCGGGTGGGCCTTTTTGAATAGCTCTTTCCGTGGCGAAGTAGAATCTTTACTTCCTGAGTATTGATTATGAAAATAGTGGTTCGCGATATAATTGACTTACAGCTGGCTAAGGAAGGTCGGCAGTCATAAACAAAGTACAAATAATTCAAAGAGATGCGAGAAAGCAGTATAATGTTAAACTTGGAAGCAGGACTGTAACGGTTACTTCTGTAGCGAAAGACAAGACTCTGCATTAGCAGCATGGTAGTATATTAGAAATTAGTAGTCAGATAGTGACCCGGTTACGAATCAGTACCGGGTTTTCTTTTATAATTAGGAGGGAAGCAGATGAGTGAGATGACCACGGCTATTCTGATTTACCATCAGAATCTGGAAGAATTGCAGACCTGGGTTCGCAAGAAGAAGAAAAACGCTTATATTCTTCAACTCACGGAAGATTGGATCGGTCTGTTCATCGAAAACGATCTGCGCGTCGGGGACAAATGGGCGGGAACCGCTGCGGCAGAGCTGCAAAAGCCGGTACTCTTTCTGGGGAATTATGATGAGTTCGGCTGGAAAGCGGACTTCTGGAAGAAGGGAAGCAGGGTGGTACATATTGATCTTCCCTTTGAACAGCCGCGCAAAGCAAAGGTGGAAGTGGAGGATGGCCAAGTTTGGAGGGCGTACGCCTCCCGTCCCGAATTGGTGGACCAACTGCATACGCTGCTCCACTCTCCCCGGCGGCTCGACCCCGGGGGAGTGGACCTGCTGAAGAAGGCATTCGGCCTGGAGAGTGTGACCTTTCTCTCTTATGACTATCTCTATACGTATTCCGGGGAGGCATTGAAGGAGGGGGACATTATCGAAGTGAGCGGCCGTAAACGTCCTCAGTTGAAACAAATCATTCTGGAGATCTTTAAGGAACCCCTGGAGCAGAAAGGATATCAGTTGCATCCCGAATCCGGAGGAAGGAATATGCAGCATGAGTATATATTTTCCAAATATATTGGTTCATACCGGTATCAGGTGCGTGTAGAGAACTGGGATAAGAACAAGCTAAATTTAAACTATTATCCTCCCTATAAATTACGCTCTGTTGAGAAATGGCTGAACGACAATGGTTATCTCCCGGAATTCACCTTTATCAACGAACTACAACTGCGGACGGTGCTGACGGAGATGCTGAACAGTGTAATGACGAAAGGACTGCCCTGGCTGGAAGCGCAGCATATTGAAGAATTGGATCTGAGCGAGGCGTTTCGTGAACTTTTAGATCCGATCATGGAAGACAGAGGCTTTTATCGTAAAAATACCTGGGAAGATCATGAAAGCAAATACTGGCATATGGTACGCTGGAGGGGAACTGGCGGATTTTATTCTCGCAAAATAAGGGTGTTGCTGCTGTGAGCATTTATATGCGGCGATTTAATGAAGCGGTAAAGATGTTCTTTGATTATCCTGCTAAAAACACAGAGCCATTTGATAACAGGTTCTACTACAAAACGAAACAAGAACTGGGAGAACAGCTTGCTGGAGTAGCTCATGCCCTTTTTGAGTTAATGGAACGTGAGGCAGATTTAAGTTTTTATGATGAATTAAGAGGAACGGATTTCTGAAAACAAGATGTATCATGTATAACTGAGTCGATTTATATAATTTGAGACAGATGCAGTGCAGTGTACCAGTAGGGTCAAAACCTTGATCTTACTGGTTTTTTCATGTTTTTCCTTGCGAAATACGAGAGGATCAATGGAAGTGAATTAAATCAGGAGGAGTAAATAATAAATGTAAAATACATGTAAAATTTATGTAAAATATATGAAATATAGTAGAGTGTTTGGTATTTAAATGCTAGAATATGGATGTGGCCACGAAAAAATACAAAAGGAGTAGATCTTTGATTATGAAAAGTCTCTTAAAAAAATCATTAACTATGCTAGGGGTAACGGTTTGTGCAGTGAGTACCCTATCTTCGGTATCCTATGCTTCAATCGCTTGGGATTCTGATGCAACCTGGACCGGAATTGGAGGGAAGGCAAATGTATATGCCTACACCGCTCAGACAAATGAACCTTACAATTACAAAATGACTGTTGAAGTCAGCACCAATGACGGTACATACCGGTTTGAACAAAAAAATCCGGCAGCCGCAACTGACACCGTATCTCTTAATTACACTACTAGCGGAGCAGTAAGCAGCGGTACTTCATATCACGAATGGATTATGGTCGGTGAAAGTGGCGGTGTATCGAAGAACGTAGACTTTCACTGGTGATAGTGGCAATGTATCGAAGAGTGTAGACTTTCACTAAGGAAGCTTCTTTCGAGTAAATGCATTCCAAAACGTGAATACGGCGAATCCGCATTATTCACGTTTTGGTTATTTTGGAGGACAACATGCGACGGATCTTAAATGATATATGGATAAGCAAAAAAATATTCACCATGCTTTTTATCGGGTTCCTCTTAACCCTGCTACCTATACTAATAGCTCTCTCCACCCGAAATTACTATGACGAGCATTTTTATTATTCGATAAATGGTCATTATAAATACTATTATTCCATAACATTACAGAACATTAAGAAGACCGACTTTCTTACCCTTCAAAATATAGCCGATTCCAGTTTTTCAAGTTCAAGTGTCATTACAAAGGATATAACGATTATGGAGCCGGAAATAGGCCCGATTCAAGTCGTTGGACTGCTTAACAATCTCTGGAAACCGCCTTTACTTCAAGGAACCGGAATAGAGTCTGATGAAGCGAATGAGATCATTGCAGGGAAGTTGATATCCGATCACGTCGGAACAATGAAAATAATGGGTAAGGAATACCATGTCAAGGGCATTGCAGGGAAGGATGCGGGAAGAGACTTAATCAATGTCTTTAATTTTAAAATGTATGTCTACTTGAACGAGATACCTGCCTCAGTGAAACGTATCTTTGACAAGCAAGATGCTCTGGAGCTCCTTGTCAGGTCCAATCAAAATCCGAAGAATGAGATGAATCGTTTCATTTCGGAGGTTAAACAGCATGATCCTGAAGTAAATGCGAGCACGGATAATGAGTCTCCGAAATATGAGGCGGAAAAAAATTCAAGACAAGGCGTAAAAGAAGTGCTCAGTTATCCTTATAAGCTGTTTCTGATGGCTTTAATTAATTGTGTGAATGTGAGTTATCTCTGGATATATGTGAAAAGAAAGGAAATCTCGCTAAGAAAAGCATTAGGAGCGAGTAATCTGGCTCTCTTTGTATATATTATGAGCCAGTTATCGATATGCGCCGGATTGGCGGCAATCTTTACTTTCTTCGTTCAGTGGTTGCTAACGGGTCTGAATTTGACGATTGTTAACAATACAAGCTACTTCGTCAGCTTAAACCTCGGTCACATTATCATCGGTTTCCTGGTTACACTTTCCATTGCATTTCTTACTTCGCTCGTCCCGCTTCTGCATATTTTGAAGATCGAACCGGCCAGGGCATTAAAGGAGTAGACTCTATGTTTAGAATAAAGGATGCGCTTAGAGCATTGAGCATAAGATGGGTGATTTCCATCCTTCTGCTTGTTCAGTTTACCTATGGGTTATCAACCATCGCAGGCACGGGCAATATCTTTTTCAACTTGCACTATCTGAAAATTAATTCCGTTTTGGACTTTGACAGTACCTATTTGGTCGTTCCTGGAAGGATAACCAATGGCCTTCAAGATGAACGATATACGAAAGAACAAGTGGAAGAGATTTATAACAAGCTTAAAAATCATAAGGATGTTATTTCGTTTGGTACATACTATGCGGACAATATCGTACTCGATACGAAGACTCATCCTCTTGACAGCCGATTGATCGCTGAGTTTACCAAAACCCATGTGGGATTCAACGATCCATTTATTAATACAATTGTGATTGATGAGAATTATTACCGGCTTTTAAACCTGAAGCTAAGCAGCGGACATGGTTTCTCTGCTCAAGACTTTAGAAAGAACAGCACTCAGGAAGCCAATATTCTTGCGGGTTCCTATTTTAAGAAATATTACAAGACAGGCGATCTCATTAACGATCAGTACAGAATTATTGGGTTCTTGCCTGACAAGTATATCGTAAATAACAATACATCCAACGTATATTTAAAGCTCGATAAGGCGATGATCCTTCCCATGCCTGAAGATCGGTATAACGACTATAATCTAATGCTTTCGAGATTGCATTTAACTACGATTTTGAAGTTACGGCCAGGGGCGAATCTGGAGCAATTGACGCAGATCATTCAGTTTCCAGGGGATGATGTGAAATTAAGTCTGAGAAATTTAGGCGAAGACATCCGGCACAATATTGCAGACAATACCTATTCGGAAATTCCTCAAATGGTGTTAGGGTTGTCCTTTATCCTGTTCTCGGTCATCGGCATCGTAGTCACTACGATGGTGTCTATCATGATCAGGAAAAGGGAGTTCGGCATAAAGCTCGCTCTTGGTGAGAGCACACTCGGGATATTTAGTCAAATTACAATCGAGAATGTGATCATTGGAATCACCGGTATAGGATTATCCCTGGTACATTTCATGTGGAAGTACAAACGCCTATTGCAATTTTCACGTGAAATGAATCTGGCAAGTCCGCTGGACTTAAAAATGAACGGTTCAATCCTTATCATCATTTTCTTGGTCTTCATGACTATTATTTCGATTTCAAGCTTCTTTGTATATCTGTTTCTTAGAAGACAGGAGCTAAAATCATTAATCGGGGGCATGGAATGATGGAGCTTATCAAGCTAATAGATTTAAAAAAAATATATAGTCACAAATACAATAAGACCTTTGCTTTGGATGGCATAAACCTGAGCATCAAGCAAGGCGAACTGATTGCGGTTATGGGACCGTCAGGCTCCGGGAAGAGCTCATTGTTACATATACTGGGCTTGATGGACTCCCCTTCCGAGGGTGAATTTCTTCTGAACGGGAAATCTCTTCAACAAATCAAAAAACATAAGGTTCATAAGACGAGAAATCAAATGATTGGGTTTGTTTTTCAATATTTCGCTTTATTAAAGGATTATTCAGTAATTGACAATGTCACATTGCCGCTCATGTACAGAAAATCCAGACATAAAGAAAGAATAGCCAAGGCCAAATTGTATCTGGAGAAAGTAGGCTTGAAGGAGCATATCTATAAAAAAGCCGATGAATTGTCGGGAGGGCAGCAACAGCGGGTCGCCATTGCCAGAGCGTTAGTGGGAGAGCCTGAATTGATTTTGGCCGATGAGCCAACCGGGAATCTGGATCGAAGAACCGGAGAGGAAATTATAGATATTCTACAGCAGTTAAACAGCGAAGGAAAGACCATTGTTATTGTAACTCATGATTTGGAGGTTGCGCGAAAATGCAACCGAATCATTGAACTAATTGATGGAAAAATCCATACGGATCAATTCACAAAGAGTCTATAAGGACCAGAGATTCAAGCGAATTTCTACGAGAAACGGAAGCCCTCCTCCTGCGGGGACGGCGCAGCCGTTTCTTTTTGTGTTCTATGGGGACAGTGGGAATTTTCCCTTGAGTTTGACACTTTTCCCGGTTTGATAAGCGCTTTCCTAACTTCCTTCAAATGTATTGTTAGCGTTTTCCTATGGTGATATTCTCTGTTCATAGCCATAAAGAAAACACTTTCAAAAAGGAGATTAGAGATATGGGTATCGTATTGGCGCGAATTGATCAACGTTTGATTCATGGAATTGTGGTAACACAATGGGCGGGACACACAAGAGCCAAACGGCTGATGGTGGTGGATGATGCGGCGAGTAAAGATGAGGTCCAAAAAACAGCGATGCGTATGAGCAAGCCTGCCGGAACCGGGATGTCGATCATTGATACGGATACGGCCATTACCAACTTCAAGGCCGGAAAATATGACGACCACAACGTGCTATTGGTTGTTCGGGAACCGGAAACGCTACTGAAGCTGGCTGCGGGCGGCGTGCAAATTCCGAAGGTCAATGTCGGGATTATCTTCGACGGCGAGGG
>NZ_ASSC01000075.1 GCF_000520735.1 Paenibacillus forsythiae T98 | reverse complement strand
CTATCGGCTGCTCTGGATGAAGGCTTGCCCCTATGCCCACCGGGCGGTGATCGTCCGCAAGCTGCTCGGTCTGGACAAGGTGATCAGTCTCGGCACGGCGAGTCATTTCCGCACGGAGCGCGGATGGGAATTCTCGCTGGACGAAGGCGGCGTCGATCCGGTGCTGGGCATCCGCTATGTCAAGGAAATTTACGACCGGGCCGATCCGCATTACAAAGGCCGCCCCACAGTCCCTATTGTGGTCGATATCGTCACCGGACAGGGCGCCAACAGCGACTATTTCCGACTCACCAATTACCTGGAAACCGTCTGGGCGGATTTTCACAAGGAAGGAGCGCCGGACTTGTACCCGGAGGAACTGCGCGGGGATATCGACGCTCTGAATGATGTGATTTTCTGGGATATCAACAGCGGAGTGTACAAAGCGGGCTTCGCCCATTCCCAGGAAGCTTACGATCGGGCCTATGATACGCTGTTTGCCCGTCTGGACGAGCTGGAGCGGCATCTTCAGAACAACCGGTATCTCTTCGGTCATCGGATAACGGACTCGGATGTGCGTCTGTACACTACGCTGGCCCGGTTCGACGCCGCTTATTATTCCGTATTCAATACGAATCGGAACCGGCTCGTCGATTTCCCTAACCTGTGGGGCTATGCCCGCGATTTGTACCAAATTCCCGGCTTTGGGGACACGACGGATTTTGCCGCGATCCGGAATAGCTATCACGCTTCGCCGCATCTCAGGGGATTTGCGGGCAACCCATGGGGGATTTACCCCAAAGGACCGGATGATCGTCTCTGGAATACCCCGCACGGGCGGGAAAAATTAAGCAAAGGGTGAATACGATGACAAAACAGGCTACGGAAAATCCGGCGGAAATTGTGCGAGACGGCTCTTTCCTTCGGCAGCAAAACCGGTTTACCGCCGTGTTCGGCGATGGGCCGGGAGAGCTTGCCGTCCAAGGGGGGCGCTACCGTCTGGTCTGGTCGGCCGCTTGCCCCTGGGCGCATCGCGCAGTAATCGTTCGCCGGCTTCTCGGACTGGAGGACGCCATCAGCCTTGGAACGGTGGACCCCATTCGCCCGGATCTGCCGCATACGGATTGGGCTTTTACACTGGATGAAGGGAAGAAGGACCCCGTGCTTGGCATCCGCTATCTGAGCGAAGCTTACTTGAAGGCCGATCCCGGCTACAAGGGACGCCCCACGGTTCCGGCTATTGTGGAGATCGAATCGGGAAAAGTGGTCCACAACGATTACTTCCGGTTGACGAACCATCTGGAGACGGCGTGGGCGCCGCTGCACAAGGAGGGAGCGCCCGATCTGTATCCCGAGCATTTGCGCGGGGAAATCGATTCGCTGAACGACAGCATCTTTCACGAAGTGAACAATGGCGTATACAAGGCGGGCTTTGCCCGCTCGCAGGAAGCGTATGAACAAGCCTATAACGTCCTGTTTCACCGTCTTGACGAACTGGAGCAGCGTCTGTCGACGCGGCGCTACCTGTTCGGGGATGCCATTACGGATTCGGATGTGCGGCTGTATACGACCCTGGTCCGTTTTGACGCTGCCT
>NZ_ASSC01000074.1 GCF_000520735.1 Paenibacillus forsythiae T98 | reverse complement strand
TCCCGTCGTCCGCTCCATAAGAATGCGCCCTTAGCTCAGCTGGATAGAGCGTTTGACTACGAATCAAAAGGTCGGGAGTTCGAATCTCTCAGGGCGCGCCATTTATATTAACGGGATGTAGCTCAGCTTGGTAGAGCACCTGGTTTGGGACCAGGGGGTCGCATGTTCGAATCGTGTCATCCCGATTCTTCACCTGCGGGTGTAGTTCAATGGTAGAACTTCAGCCTTCCAAGCTGATAGCGTGGGTTCGATTCCCATCACCCGCTTACTGCGTCACACAGACTTCTGCGCTGCAGGGGTCTTTTTTTGTGCACATCCGTATCCCCAGTTGTTCTTATACGGCTTCAGGTTTGCCGGGAGAGTCTGCGCTCGATTCCCGTCGGGAAGCCGTTGCTTCTTCAAGGGGAGGTGCTTCCTCCGCGCTTCTCCACTTTTTCAGAATGTCATACGCACTCTTGATTTCTCTGGTATCCATGATGAACTCTTTGCTGTCCGTTGCCCCGGGCACTTTAAAACGCCAACGTTTATTTTCCATCGTTTTTTGCTCCTCTGCAATGGATTTCTTTTGTAATTCCATCATAATAGGAGAGATCAATCATGTATAATGAAGGGAAATGATGGAGGACATCACCATGGCTGATAGCTAAGAAGAGGGGAGTGTGCGGGGATGGATGTTGGTCTTCTGAAGGTGTTCAGGGCGGTCGCCGAGGAAGGAAGTATTTCAAAAGCGGCCCAGAGTCTTAACTATGTACAATCGAATGTAACGGCAAGGATTCAACAGCTGGAGCAGGAACTGAAGACTCCGCTCTTTTACCGGCACAGCCGAGGGATCACGCTGACTTCGGCGGGTCAGACCCTTTTGACGTATACGGAGAAGATTCTAAACCTGCTGGAGGAGGCAGAAAAAGCGGTTCTGGATTCGCCCATTCCCAAGGGCTCCATTACGGTTGGCTCCGATACGACGGCGGCCATACGCTTGCCCTCTATATTATCCGCCTATCGCGGAAAATTTCCTGAGGTCGAGGTCCATCTGGAGATCGGATCAACCGATCAGCTCATCAATGCCGTCCTGCAGTATTCCGTTAACGGAGCCTTTGTGGATGGGCCTGTCGAGCATCCGGACATTGTTCAGGAGCTTATCATTAACGAGCGTTTGGGACTGATTCTGCCGGAAACGATGGATTTTCGCGGGCTCCGGGCGATTCAGGACAAGACACTGCTGATCTTGAACCCGGACTGCCTGTATCGGCTGCAGCTTGAGGAATGGCTCCGGGACGAAGGCTTCCGTCTGGCCAAAGTCATGCAGTTCGGCACAATGGAAGGGCTGCTGGGCTGTGTAAAAGCGGGGATCGGCTTTGCCGTGCTGCCTGTATCTTATTACAATAAGCTGAATGTCAAGGACGGCATCAGGTGCTATCCCTTTCCGGAGAGGTACCGGGAGGTTCCGACGGTTTTTATAAGGCGGCGCGATTTGTACATGACGAGCGCCTTTCATAAATTTATCGAGGAGCTAAGGGAGCATCTGCCGGAAGCATTGCCGTGCGGAACCCAGGCTTCGGAATCCTGTTGATCGTAGGGAGAGAATTCAAAAAGGACCTCGAAATCCGCAGTAAGTGGAGGACAGGGTCCTTTTTGGGTACAATTTTGAAGTATAAATTAGTCATAGTGAACGAGGCGGCCCCTGCTTCGCTCTATGGGATTTCTGAGGAGGGACATTAAGGTGCAGAGGCCTGTTCTGCTGTTTTTTTGTAACATTTTGGAGCGATTTTTTTATGAGCTGCGTTTCTTGTATTGACGATCATGAGGCCAGGCATTAAAGTCATACTAATAACCGGAGATCACTGAGCGCTGGCTTGCTGGCGGGAGGAGTGCTGAAATAAACACCGACTTTACCAAAAGAGGTTAAGATACAGGGCATGTTGCGGCTGCGCTTGTATCTTGACCTTTTTATATTCAGCCAGTCAGGCCGGCCATTTGTACATATAAGCTTGAGGCACACTCGATCCAAAGGCGGCGTAAACCATAATCCGGTCGCTTGATAGGGAGCGCTGTACAAAATGGTTCAAATTAGAGGAGGACATTATGGGGGACTATAGTTTTTCATGCACAAGCTGCGGCGTCTACAACTGCAAAACCAGGGAATCGGAATTTCCGAAGGCATGTCCCACGACAAATTCTGATGAGGAACTTCTGGAGCAAGCTCTTGATGCCTATACAAATGATGAGCTGGTATCGAAAATTGCGCGGGCGTCGGCGGAGGTCGAAGGACAGTTCTATGGCAAGCTGACCCGGGTTGAGGAAATTATTGAGTTTGCCAAAAAATTAGGCGCAAAGAAAATCGGTATTGCCACCTGCGCCGGATTGATTCAGGAAAGTAAGGTTTTTGCGAAAATTTTAAAGGCCCGCGGCCTGGAATTCTATAGCGTTATATGTAAAGTCGGAGGCGTGGACAAGACGGAAATCGGTATCGCTGAAGAAGATAAAATAAGAAAGGGAAGCCATGAGTCGCTGTGCAATCCGCTTCTGCAAGCGAAGATTCTGAACGCGGAACAAACCGATTTGAATGTGGTGGTCGGACTATGCGTGGGTCATGATTCGTTGTTTATGAAATATTCGGACGCACCTGTAACAACGCTGGTGACGAAGGATCGCGTTCTCGGTCATAATCCGGTTGCCGCGCTGTATACGACAGCTTCGTACTACGCCAAGCTTCTCCGGACGGAATAACAACTGGGGGAGACGAATATGAGGGGAGAAGAATCGCTTCCTTTATCCGGTTCACGGCAGCCGCATGCGGAAGAACAGGTAGTAAGGACGGCAGCTTCACACAATTGCGGCGGTTTGTGCGTCTTGAAGGCGTATATCGCCAATGGACGAATTGTGCCCATTATCAGGCGGGATTGCCCCGGCTCTAGCCCAAACGAGAAGCAGCATCGCCCAAAGGCAATGCTGCTTCTCCGCGTAAGGGTCCGCGCTTTGAGACAGCCCTTGTTATAAAATTGGGAGATTAGTCCTCGGCCGCCACAGACAGCCCGAGTCCTTCGGCAATACGGTTGCCGAATTCGGGGTCGGCTTTGTAGAAATGGCCGATTTGGCGGAGTTTGATATCGTCCCGCTCCACCGGCTTCATCGCCTCAACGATGTTGCGCACCAGTCTGGCGCGTTCGTCCTCGCTCAGCAAACGGTAGAGGTCGCCCGGCTGGGTGTGGTGATCGTGATGGTCGTAGCCCACGCTGTCGGCCTGCCCGGAGACTTCATACGGAGAAATTTTGTGCTCGGGAGACTCCTTCGGCCCGCCGAAGCTGTTCGGCTCGTAGTATACGGAGGCGCCGCTGTTGTCGCCGTAGGCCATCGCGCCGTCGCGCTGGTGGTTGTGCACCGGGCACTGTGGACGGTTGATCGGGAGCTGGTTATGGTTCGGGCCTACGCGATAGCGGTGGGCGTCGGCATAGGCGAATAAGCGGCCTTGCAGCATTTTGTCGGGAGAAGCCTCAACGCCCGGAACAAAGGAACCCGGGGAGAAGGTAGCCTGCTCCACTTCGGCAAAATAATTCTCCGGATTACGATCCAGCACCATGCGGCCGACTTCAATCAGCGGATAATCTTTTTGCGACCATACTTTGGTGACATCAAACGGATCGAACCGGTACGTATCCGCGTCTTCGATCGGCATAATCTGCACGTACAGCTTCCATGCCGGGAAATCGCCGCTTGCGATTGCGTTGAACAGGTCCTCCGTATGATAGTCCGGATGCTCGCCGGCGATTCGGGCTGCGACATCCACATCCATGTTTTTGATGCCCTGCTCGGTCTTAAAATGGTATTTCACCCAAACGGCCTGTCCCTCGGCGTTCACCCATTTGAACGTATGGCTGCCAAAGCCGTGCATATGACGCAGCGTTGCCGGAATGCCGCGGTCGGACATCAGAATGGTCACCTGATGCAGCGACTCGGGCGAAAGGGACCAGAAATCCCAGACGGCGGTCGGATTTTTCAGATGGGTCTGAGGATGGCGCTTCTGCGTATGGATAAAGTCAGGGAATTTGATCGCATCGCGGATGAAGAAGACCGGCGTGTTATTGCCGACAAGATCGTAGTTTCCTTCCTCCGTGTAGAATTTGACGGCAAACCCGCGCGGATCGCGGACCGTATCGGCTGAACCCAGTTCACCGGCTACCGTGGAGAAACGGATGAACATAGGCGTGCGTTTGCCGATTTGAGACAGGAACGCTGCTTTGGTATATTGGGAAACGTCCCCGGTGACTTCAAAATATCCGTGAGCTCCGGCACCTTTGGCATGAACGACGCGTTCCGGGATACGCTCCCGGTTGAAATGGGCCAGCTTTTCCAGCAGATGGACATCTTGGATCAAGGTTGGACCCCGCGACCCGGCAGTCAGCGAATTTTGGTTGTCCCCTACCGGAGCGCCCCAACTGGTCGTTAAGTGATTCGGGTTTGAACTCATCAAAAAATCACCTCATAGAATTAAATTTAGATTTAGTATAAATATTATGATAAACATCACGTTTAGAAAAAGCAATATTTTTAAATAATATTTTAATTGAGAGATTTCAAAGTGTTGGGTGAAATAGAGAAAGGGAAGGGGGAAATAAGGAGGAGGGCCCCGGCAGCTAAGCAACAACCCGTCCGGATCTCGGACGGGTTGGATGAAGCTGTTTGAGAGAATACCTTGGGCAAAAAGATCAGGAGGGGATGTACATTTTGCTGTAGTATTCCTCCAGCATGCGCCTGGTCGCGAACTCCGTGCGGGTCGTCTCGATGCTTCGGCGCATCATGTGCGTCCATTTCTCGCGGTCGTCGTAATAGGTCGGCAGGACGCGGCCGAGCAGCGTATCGTACAGCGCCTGACTGTCATGCCGGTCTAACAGCTCGAAATCGGCCGTCTCGAAGCCACCTCCGATCTGCCAGCCGTTCTCGCCGTCGATGCAGGCCTCCGGCCACCAGCCGTCCAGAATGGAGCAATTGAGCACACCGTTCATCGCGGCCTTCATGCCGGAGGTTCCGCTCGCTTCGAGCGGTCTGCGCGGGTTGTTCAGCCACACATCGGAGCCGCGGGTCAGCATCGCTCCAATGGTCATGTCGTAGTTCTCCAGGAACACGACGCTCTTCGGATACTTGTTCATCATGGAGACGAGATTGCTGACGATTCGTTTGCCGTTGTCGTCCAGCGGGTGCGCCTTGCCGGAGAAGACGATCTGGACCTTGCCCGATTCGAGGTAGGGCTCGATAATGTCGGGCCGCGAGAAGATGAGATCGCTTCGTTTGTAGGGAGCGGCCCGGCGCGAGAAGCCGATTAGTAAATTGTCCTCATTCAGCCGGATGCCGGAGCGCTCCTGAATGAACCCGATCAGCTCGCTCTTGATTTCCGCATGGGCGGCCCACAGGTCGCCGTTCTCTTCATAGGCGCGGGTAATGCGTTCATCCACCCAGGTCGGCGTATGGATCGCGTTGGTGATGGCGATGATGGGCGAGCGACCGGGGACTTCCTTCCACATTTTATTTGCGGTCACGGCATGGAGCTTCGCTACCCCGTTGGAAATGCGGGAGAGCCTCAGACCGGCAACGGTCATGTTGAACGGCTCTCCGCCGATGCGTTCCATCTGGCTGCGGGTCAGCCCGTTGAAGGCGCCCATATACTCCAGACGGCTCAGAGGATGCGACTCATTGCCCTCCTTGATGGGGGTATGGGTCGTGAACACGATTTCCTGCCGGGTCGCTTTCCAGGCTTCTTCAAAGGTGGAGCCGCCGGCCATTTTTTCACGGATCAGTTCAATCGCGGCGAGCGCGGCATGCCCTTCGTTAAAGTGATACACATCCACCGGGATTTCCAGCGCCCGCAGGGCTTTCACTCCGCCGATTCCAAGGACAATTTCCTGGGCGATCCGTTCTTCCCCGAACCAGCCGTACAGCTGGCCTGTGATCCAGGCGTCGGCATTCTCCGGTATGTCCGTATCCAGCAGGTAGAGCGGGTTATTGCCGAAATGCTCCGTCTTCCACACCTTGCAGATGACATCCAGGCCGCGGATTTTGACGGTGACTTGTACGCCGGTATCTTCGAGAAAGTCGTATACATAGTTGTGGTAGGAGTCATACGGATTGCCGTTTGCGTCAATTCTCTGGTCGGTATAGCCCTGCTTCCATTTCAGTCCGATCGGGATGATTGGAGCGTTGATGTCTCTGGCGCCCTTGATGTAATCGCCGGCCAGAATGCCGAGTCCTCCGGCGTACATTTTAAAATCGGAATGCAGCCCGTACTCCATGCTGAAATAAGCGACGGATGGCAAGTTCTTCTCATTCAAGCGGATAAGCCTCCCTAATCTTCGGATTAGATTGAATTGCAGCGAATTCTTGCGGCTGTATCGTAGATGCAAACGTTTGACCCATTAAAACGCGAATTGCTAATTGAAAACGATTTCAGGTATATTTTAGCATAAATAAACGGCAAGTGTAACCCGTTTTTGCGGGGATGTCCGAGGGGAGCCGGCGGTTTAAAGGATTCATGACTGTTCTGTGCATCTCTAAGCATGTTTATGCGTCTTTAGATAAAATTTCTTCCCGTAATTTATGGCAAAATTCCGGAACTCCGTGGCGGCGGGGGATAAGTAGCGGTTGCGGACGCTCGCGATGTAGATAAAACGCTCATAGGCCGGATTGAGAATATTGTGAATTTCCACATCAAAATGGGAAAGGGCGGAAATGCGGGGCATGACCGCAATGCCGTATCCCACCGATACCAGACCCGCCATGGCGGTGTCCTCTTCAATTTCGCATGCGATTTTGGGCCTTGCGCCGACTTTGGCGAACAGGCTGTCGATAATCGGCCGCAGACCGCTCTTGGTATTGAAATAAACCATGGGATAGCCGGTGATATCCTTCAGATCAATCCCGCCGGCACCAGACAGCGGATGATTCCTTGGCGTGATAACGACCAGTTCCTGCTCGGCCATGGGAATAAACTCGATTTCGGGTTCGTGGTCGATATAAGAGCAGAAGGCGATATCGTATTGGTCGTCCTTTAAGCCTTGAATTATATTTTTCGTATTTCCCTGATGAAAAGTGAAGGACATTTTCTTATGTTCATCCGGCATGGAAAAAGACTGTACCAGCGCGGGTACGAAATGGGCGCCCAGCGTGTAGATGAAGGCGAGGTCGATCACCCCGCTGGAAGGGCTGGTCAGCTCGCGAACCTTCTTCTCGCCTTTTTCCAGCTCGTCCAGAGCGCGGTTAACATAGCTAAGGAAGAGCTTGCCGTACTTGGTGAGCCGGATATTCCGCCCCTGCTTCTCAAACAGATAAGTTCCCAGCTCCTTCTCAAGCTCCGATATGGCGTGGCTGAGGCTTGGCTGGGTAATGGATAATTTGATCGCCGCCTGTGTAATATGTTCCGTTTCGGCAATGACCCGAAAATATTGTAAATGACGTAAGTTCATGGGGGCTTCGCTCCTTTATATATAGATACATTCTATTAAAAAAGCTCGAAATATGAATTAGATTTATAATAGCATGTCCTCTATAATAAGCATGTGAAGATTTTCACCTGTTCGAGGATCATATATCATTTTGTTCGGCGCAATCATTACCTTTGTCGGTGTTCTGCTGGCTATTATCGTGAATATGCGTTACCGTAAAGTTATTAACCCGGTTTCTACTGGAGTTAAAGGTTGAGTGTGATGCGAATAGGAGTGAAATCAATGACCGGCACGATACAAGTCAAGCAAGTTACCATAGGCGAGGGTATGCCCAAGATTTGCGTTCCCATAGTCGGAACAACGGCAGCGGAATTGAAGGAAGAAGCCGAAGCGCTGAAATTGCTGGATGCCGATGTGGTGGAATGGCGGGTGGATTTCTTCGATCAGGTCGAGAATATAGAAGCGGTCCAGGCGGCGCTTGCCGATATCCGTCACATCATCCCGGGCCTCCCGCTTGTCTTTACATTCCGAAGCGCCAGGGAAGGCGGGGAAAAAGAGATTCCGGCGGAATATTACGCGGAGCTGAACCGGATGGCGGCCGGGACGGGACTGGCCGATCTGATCGACGTCGAGCTGTTTACCGGGGACGATACCGTAAAATCGCTGGTTGACTATGCGCATCAGCATGGCGTCTATGTCATTATTTCCAATCATGATTTTCAGAAGACGCCGCCCAAAGAGGAGATCATTTCGCGTCTTGAACAGGCCCGGGAGCTTGGCGGAGATTTGCCGAAGATCGCTCTGATGCCGGCAGACGCCAGGGATGTGCTGACTCTGCTTGAAGCGACTTATGCCATGAAGGAGAAATACCCCGGCAGCCCGGTTATTACCATGTCGATGGCGGGAACAGGCATGATAAGCCGGATTGCCGGAGAGGTATTCGGCTCCGCCCTGACCTTCGGGTCCGCGAAGAAGGCGTCGGCGCCGGGGCAGGTTCCGGTCTCCGAGCTGCGCAGCATGCTGGAACTGGTGCATCGCAGCCTGTAAGACGCGGGCCGGACGGAAACGGGTACAAGCCAGAAGGGGGTGTCCCAAGAGCCATGTAATGGCTGCCTGGGACACCCCCTTCCGCATTCTTGGTTAGAAAGCGTCACTGGCCGGGTCATACAGCTCCCAGCCGAGCTTGAGCGTCTCGAAAATGTAGTCCGCTATTTCTTCCGGGTCGAGCGAGTCGGTAGAGACTCTGGAATGATTGGCCTCGTAAATGGACTGCCGGCTGTAGAACAGCTGCTCGATCTCCTCCAGCGTCTTGTTCTGCAACACCGGACGGCTGTCCATGATGAGCGCAAGGCGGTCCTTCCAGGAATCCCAGCTCAAGTCGAGATAGAAGACGATGGAGTTGGCCAGGCAGGCCTGCTTGACTTCCTCTTGAAGAAAGGAGCCGCCGTCCGATGGTCGTCTTGCCGACGCCCATAAAGCCGGTCAGGACAATATTCTTTTCGCGTAAAGGGATGTCATTGTTGATTTGCAAGCCTGCTCCACTCCTTGTTGCATGGAAGCTGATCGTTTGTGCATATGCTGCCGCTCTAAATGAACAGATTCATTATAAGGTCCGCAGAAAATTACAGCAATAGCCGGCAGTAGAGGCGGAGCGGGACACGGAGCCCGTATGCCTGATCAGGACCACCGGGCCTGAAAGACGTCATCAATGTCTTGACTGAGCCGCTCCAGGGAATGGGACCTGATGTAATCCCATCCCAGCCATTTCAGGGAGGCGCCGGACGGCAGTCCGTTATCCACCTCCGGGTGCAGAGCCGGGTAATAATTGCGGGCCGATTTCTTCCCGTAATCAGCCCCGGCGATATAGCGGGTGACGGCCGATACCCGGGCCGCCTCCGAGCTTTTGACCAGCATGAACATAGGGCCTGTATAAGCGCCGTCCTCCGGCCAGATGATCTCCGTCGCCTTGGTGCGTGTGCAGGATCTGGCGAAGAACCAGGGGACCACATAGACGGCTGAGCCTTCCTGAGATACCGATCCCGCAGTTCGGGCGATGGTCGTATTGTGCCACGCGTCCTTCACCTGATGAGCGAAGAGCTTCAGCCCCTCCGCCCCGAATTCCTTCCGGATATAGATGAGGGGAACCTTCGCCACATTCTGCCGCGAGCCTCCAATGATGACATTATTGGCAAAGGCCGGATGCATAAGGTCGCTCCAGCGCCTTGGCAACGGCTGTGAGCCGCACCTTGTCTTGTCAACCAGAAATACATAGGGAAACACCGAATAGAGCCTGTAGCTGCCCTCAGGGTCCACAAAGCCCTTTCCTGCAAAATCCTTGTTCACCCTCTGCTTCTCATCCGACCGAAAATACCCCTTATCCACATACGCTTCGACGAACCGGTCGCTGAAAAAGCTTCCAAACCCGGTAGTCATAATGGCCCCCGGCAGCTCGTGAATCTGCGAGGATTCCCGGATTTCCTTGAAATGATCTACCCCGCCACAGCCGGAAGGCACGTAACATTCCAGCACGCTGCCCGATTGTTCTCTGCAAGCCCTCAGATGCTCCTGAAGTCCCTCACGGAAGATTTGCTTCATGGGACAAGTGGTATTCCCGAGAAAATCGAGCGCTCCCGCAGGCTTGTCCGCTCCCCGCTCCAGACTGTCCGGTTCCGGGTTCGTGAGAGCGGATTCCCCGAACGGCTCCTTCACCGCCGATATGTTCTCCATCACGGCCCAGCTCCTTTTTTCGTTATAGACTGCCTGATGAGCAGTTTGTTATTACCGTTATTAAAGCATAAATAGATATGTTTAGATATGTTTGAGCTGAAAATTAACAGGCACAGGGTCGCCCCTGCGCCTTTCATGCATGGTTTAATTGGTTCAGCTTCGTTGGCCGGTGTAGATGAGTACGGCGTCTCTCAGGAAACGGGCCAGACCCGGGCTGTGCTTATCATAGTAAGCGGTGAACCGTTCATCGTCGACGTACATCTGCGCGACTCCCGCATGGGCTTCCGGAGAATAGGTGCCCCAGTGCGACGTCAGCCACTGCCGGTGTAGCCCGGCGGCGCGCTGCGCCGGTTCGCCTGCGGGATCGCCGTTCTTCATGCCCTCCGCAAGCGCGGCGAACATCTCCTGCTCCACCTTCTGAATAGCCTTGTACTGCTCCTCGGTCATATTAAGGAACTGCTTGTTGGACCGGTCAACGGCATCATCGCCATATTTCTCGCGTACTTCCTTGCCATAGGTCTGCTCGTTGTCGTCAATTAGCTTTTGCTTGAAGCCTGCAAATTTCTCGGTATCGCTCATTGAAACCCTTCCTTCCTTGTCCGCCAGCGTCTTCTCCACATTCGAGATCAGCAGGTCGAGTTGTTTTCGTTTCTCCAGCAGCTTGTCATGATGCTCCTTCAGCGCTTTCGTTCCGTCGAACGAGGGCGAGGTCACGATTGCCTTGATGTTCTCCAGACTGAGGCCCAGCTCGCGGTAAAATAAAATCTGCTGCAGCAGATCGACCTCGGACCGGCCATAGATGCGGTAGCCGGAGGAGCTCTGCCGGGCCGGTTTCAGAATCCCGAACTCATCGTAATAACGCAGCGTGCGCGCGCTGATACCCGCAAGTGAAGCGAGCTTCTGCACTGTGTATTCCGTGATGGCACCTCCTCACAAGCTCAATGTACACCTTTACGCTGCGTCAATGTCAAACCTTTTATAACGCATGCAGAAAAACCCTTGCCGGAGCAAGGGTTATGTCGGAAGGGAAGGTCCGATCCGTCTTCAGCCTTCGGTTTTCGGATTCGCCGGAGCGGGGCGGGAGGGGAAAGCGCCGGGGGCGGGCATCTTCTCAAGCTCCGCATCGAAATAGCGCTGAAGCTCCTCGGCCTTGCGGGGGTCGTCAAGCGGAACTTTGCCGGCAAAATAATGCTCCACCACAAGCTCCCAGGTGGGGACGATCTTTTGCGACAGTATCGCTTTGATTGCGATCTTTACCGTCTTGCGCTCCCGGGCGTTGGAGAAGGTGTCCTTGTAATATTTCACCTGATCCAGGTCAAGCTCGCCGAAGAGCGCGCGGAAAATATCTGACGTCATGCGCGCATCGCCGAGCGCCCGGTGGGCGGAGCCGGCGGATTCAAGACCCAGAAGCTCCATAGCGCCTTCCACGCTGACGTCATTCTTCAGTCCCCGGGCGCGCAGGAGACCTTTCAGCAGATCGTAGTATGGCGCCTTCATCCAGTAGGTGTCGTCCATCTTATGCATGCGGGTATCCTGGATAATGCGCTTCATATCCTCCCCGCCCCAGGTGAGCAGCAGCACGTCGTCCGGGCTTTGGTCCAGCCAGCGCCGGAAGGCGGAGATGACTTTGGGAAAGCGGGGAGCGATGTCGATTTCTTCCTGCGGGATGCCTGTTTTTTTCTTAATGAACGAATTTAGTGTGGCAAAATACACCGGTCTGATCAGCGAAGTAAACTCGTCGACGGGACGCAGCGAAGCGTCCAGCCGCACGGCGCCGATCTCGATAACCTCCATCGGATGCTCGCTGGCAAACTTGCGGCCGTTGAATTCAATGTCCAGAATGATATAATCCACAATAGTTGCCTCCGTATACGCTAAGACTGATACGATTTCTCGCACCGATTCTTCTATTTTAACAAATTGTTCCCGGATTGACTTCCTTTGAGCGCCATTTTACAATTTACTAACCTGACTTACGTAAAAAGGAGAGAACTATAGATGGCATTGGAAATCGAGCGCAAGTTCCTGCTTCCCGAGTTTCCGCAGCAGCTCGTTCAAGAGGGCAAGCTGAGCATTCACAGCCGGCAGCGTATTGAACAGACTTATTTGGCGATGGACGGTCCGCAGGAGCTGCGTGTGCGCAAGCTCGAAGACCTTGGCTCCGGGGAGCTGCATTACACCCATACGTTCAAGAATGGCCTCGGCATCAGCCGCGAGGAGATCGAATACGAAATCTCGCAGGGCTTGTACGAACAAATGATTCGCGCCGTCCGGGCCGTGCCGCTGATCAAGGAACGCATTACCGGCGAATGGAACGGCATAACGGTGGAAATAGACATCTACGATCAGCTGAAGCTGTCGGTCGTCGAGGTTGAATTTCACTCCCTGGAGGAAGCCGAAAGCTTCGCGCCGCCGGACTGGTTCGGTCTGGACATCAGCGAAGAGAAGAAATACAGCAACAAGACGGTCTGGAAAGAATTGCAGAATCCGGCGCACTAGCGAAGGAATTGCGAATAATGGCGGAAAACTGACGGGAAACTAGCGAAAGCATGCAGAATACAACGGACTTTAACACATAAACGTGTTAATATATAGGGTAAATTCGAAAGCGCGACATTCAGGGGGCTGAGTAGAAAATGAAGTATATTAGTACAAGAGGCAAGGTCGAACCGAAAGGTTTCATTGATACGGTCTTGATGGGTCTGGCCGATGACGGCGGATTGATGATTCCGGACGTCATTCCCTCCGTATCCGCACATACGCTGGAGGAGTGGCGGTCTCTGAGCTTTCAGGAGCTGTTCCTGAAGATTTTCTCCTATTATACAAACGGTGAAATCCCGGACGGGGACCTCAAGGAATTGGTGGAGCGGAGCTATGCTTCTTTCCGCCATCCGGAAGTGACGCCGCTTAAGGAAATCAATGATTCGCTGTATGTGCTGGAGCTGTTCCACGGGCCGACCTTTGCGTTCAAGGACGTCGCGCTGCAGTTCATGGGCGAGCTGTACTCTTATATTTCCAGAGTGCGGGGCGAAATTATTCATATCCTGGGCGCAACCTCCGGCGATACCGGAGCGGCGGCCATCGCGGGCGTGCGCGGCAAGGAAGGCATCAAGATCTGTATACTGCATCCCCATAACAAAGTCAGCAAGGTGCAGGAGCTGCAAATGACGACGGTGGATGACGCCAATGTGCTGAATCTGTCGGTCAAGGGCAACTTCGACGATTGCCAGAAGATCATCAAGGAGTTGTTCGCCGATCTGGACTTCAAGGGCCGGTATCACCTGCGCGCGATCAATTCGATCAACTTCGTGCGGATTCTGGCGCAGACGGTCTATTATTTCTACGCTTATCTGCATCTGCCGCAGGCGGCGCAGGGCAAGACAGTCAATATCAGCGTGCCGTCCGGCAACTTCGGCAATATCTTCTCCGGTTATCTTGCCAAAAAGATGGGGCTGCCGATCGGCAAGCTGATCATTGCGACGAACGAGAACAACATTCTGGAGCGCTTCGTCAAGACCGGAGAGTACAAGCCCGGCGGCTTCAAAAGCACGCATAGCCCTTCGATGGACATCCAGGTAGCCAGCAACTTCGAGCGCTATCTGTATTATCTGGCCGGCGAGGATTCCGCGAAGGTATCCGATTATATGGCGAAGCTTCAGCGCGAAGGAGCCATTACGGTTGATTCGGCGCTGCTTGAGCAGGTGCAATCCGATTTTGCCGCGCTTGGCGTGAAGAATGAGGAATGCTTGAGCACCATCGGCAAATACGAGAAGGAATCCGGCTATTTGCTTGACCCGCATACCGCTTGCGGCATTGCCGCCTATGAGGAGCACAACGGGCCGGGCGAGATCGCCATTACATTCGCAACCGCGCATCCCGCCAAGTTCGACGAAGCGATTTCCCTGCTTGGGATCAAGCAGGAATTCCCCGCGCAAATCGCCGGTCTCTCGGCGCTGCCGCAGCATATGACCGTGACCGAGCATGACAAGGCGGAGATCGCAAGACAGCTTGAGACTTTCTATACGCTTTCCGCGGAAATCGGATAGATGGATGATGAGAAAGCTTTTTAAGGGAGAGAGAGCTGCATGACCATTCGATTTGGCGTAGTCGGAACCAACTGGATTACGGACCGGTTCCTGGAATCGGGACTGGAGAATGAGGATTTTCTGCTGACCGCCGTGTATTCCCGCAGCGAGGAGAAGGGCAAGGCGTTCGCCGCGAAGTATGCGGGAGCCTCCGTCTACACCGACCTGGAAGCTATGGCGGCAAGCGACGAGATCGACGCCGTCTATATTGCAAGCCCCAATTCGCTGCATGCCGAGCATGCGATGATCTGCATAAGCCACGGTAAGCATGTGCTGTGCGAGAAGCCCGCCGCCTCCAATGCGGCGGAGCTGGGGCGCGTAATCGAGGCCGCGCGGAGCAATAATGTGCTGTTCATGGAAGCGATGAAATCAACGCTGGTTCCGAACTTCGGGATTATCAAGGAGAATTTATATAAAATCGGCCGCATCCGGCGCTATTTCGCCAGCTACTGCCAGTATTCTTCGCGTTATGACGCCTTCCTTCAGGGAACGGTGCTGAATGCCTTCAATCCGGTATTCTCCAACGGCGCTCTGATGGATCTCGGCATTTATTGTCTTTATCCCATGGTGGTGCTGTTCGGCAAGCCGGATACGGTGAAGGCGACCGGCGTTATGCTGTCCTCCGGCGTTGATGGCGAGGGCAGCATCGTCATGGGCTACGATGATATGGATGCCGCCGTGATGTACTCCAAGATCACCGAATCCTATCTGCCTGCGGAAATCCAGGGCGAGAACGGCACCATGGTGATCGATAAAATCAGTCAGCCATACGGGGTCAAGATTTGCTACAGGGACGGAATTGTTGAAGAGCTGACGGTGCCTCAGACCTATGAGTCGATGTACTACGAGACTCAGGAATTCATCCGGCTGTTGCAGGCGGGAGAACGCGAGAGCTTGGTCAATTCGCATGCCTGCTCGCTGGCGGCGGCGGAAATTATGGAGGATGCCCGGCGGCAGATCGGACTGAAATACCCCGCTGATCAGTGGTAAGAGAAACGGAGAGCGGAGCTTGAAGACATTTAAAAAGGTATACATCGAGATTACAAGCGTCTGCAATCTGGCCTGCAGCTTCTGCCCGCAAACGGCAAGGCAGGCAAAGTTTATGAATACGGAAACGTTCAGCGTCATTCTGGATGAGATCAGGCCGCATACCTCGCATATTTATCTGCATGTGAAAGGCGAGCCGCTGCTGCATCCGAGAATCCATGAGCTGCTGGACGCGGCGCATGACAAAGGCTTCAAGGTCAACATTACGACCAACGGCACGCTGATCCGCAAGGCGGGGGACAAGCTGCTCGGGAAGCCGGCGCTGCGGCAGATGAATTTCTCGCTGCACAGCTTCGACGGCCATGAAGGCTCCGAGGACCGTGAAGGATATCTGTCGCAGATTATTGGATTCGCCAGGGAGGCTGCGACGCAGGGCGTCTTCATCTCCTTCCGGCTGTGGAATCTTACCCCGGACAATCTGACGAATCTGCAAAGAAGCCGGAACCGGGAGACGCTGGCCGTGCTGGAATCGGCATTCGGGCTGGACTACCGGATCGAGGAAAAGATCGTGCCCGGCAGCAGCGTGAAGATTGCCGAGCGGATTTTTCTGAACCAGGACCATGAGTTCCAGTGGCCCAGCCTCAGCGCGCCCGAAGACGACGGCAAAGGGTTCTGCCATGCTCTCCGCAGCCAGGCCGCCGTACTGGTCGACGGGACGGTGGTGCCCTGCTGCCTGGATGGGGAAGGCGTCATTAACCTTGGCAACGTCCACCAGACGCCGTTCTCCGAGATCGTGGAGG
>NZ_ASSC01000073.1 GCF_000520735.1 Paenibacillus forsythiae T98 | reverse complement strand
CGGTCCCGATCCGAAGGCGGCGCTGGGCGGTATATCACCCGGCACATTCACGGTGCTGCTCATGCACGAGCCGGATTATGCGGATTTCGTGCAGGAATATCCTATTCATCTCCAGCTGTCCGGACACAGCCACGGCGGGCAGATTCGGATTCCGTTCATAGGCGCTCCCTTTGTGCCGGACGGGTCGGTCAAATATATTAGCGGCTTGTATACAGTCGGGGAACCGAAGAGGAAGCTGTATGTCAATCGGGGGTTTGGCGAGACTTACATGCCCTTGCGGTTCATGTGCCGTCCGGAGCTGACGGTATTTACGCTGCGGCGGATGGAAGGATAGCAGCCACAACAGGGCATATCTTGTTACACAAATGAAATATTACCGTTATCAAACTCTAACAGTGATGGGGTAAACTGTATACATGACCCCCTTTTGAGAATATAGATTTGTTGGGACCCGAGAAATCGGGTCCATTTTTTATGGAATAAACTTAGCCGCTTCTTCTCTGACGGTTCAGACTCACTTGGGGTTGCTGCCTCCGCAGAGCGTTGCCTGCGCCGGGGTCCAGCCGTACCGCACCCAGCGCCGCAAATGAAGCGATGATGCCCAGGATGAAGAAGGAGACCGTATAGGGTCCCGAGGCGCTGGAAGAGCCGGTAACAAAATGGGCGA
>NZ_ASSC01000072.1 GCF_000520735.1 Paenibacillus forsythiae T98 | reverse complement strand
GAGAATTGCGGCGGCAGGCCGCCGGGTTATTCTGCTGGGGATGAATGTGTATGATCCGGGCTATGACCGTAAAACCACAATCAGTCTCGACCGGCTCCGCCCGAAGCTGACCGGAAGCAGGCTGTACGATGAGGATTTCGACCAATGGATTGCGCAGGACGGATACCGCTATCTACCGGGCAACTGCGATTACTTGAGCGCCCAGGATTACCAGGAGAACGAGATGGAATACCTGCTTGACCGTGCCTCGGACAACGCCGATATCGTCATTGCCGATCTCGGCTCCATACCGGATAGCGCGGCTTGGTACACGGGGATGAGAAAGTCCGAGCTGCGGCTGCTTGTTACTCACCCGAAGCATGAACATAGGCTGGAAGCGCTCCTGGATTTGGCGGGACATCTGGATCTTTATCCGCAGGATTTCAAGCTCATTCTGAATCGCGGCGGCCTGGAAGAGACTGTCTCCCCCAAGAGTATGGCGCTCAGATTCGGAACCGAAATCTTTCTGGATCTCCCTTACTATCCGCAAGTCTCCGGCAAGCTGCCGCTTGGCAAGAAGGAGCTTGCGCAGATGGACGAAAAAGTCCGGGCGCTGCTCTCCGTGTTCGGCTTTGAAGCCGAGGTTAGGAAGAGAGGAATATTCCTATGAGCAAATTGGAGGTTCCCGGACTCGCTGATCCGGCGTTACCGGCAACAGGCTCTCCGTTTTCACTTAAAGAGAGAGTGCTTCGTGGCAGCAGGCCAGGCAAGGAAGACTTCCCTTCTTTCCTGCAAAAAATGAAAAGAGAGATGAATGCAGGTCTGGAGCGGGAGGACGAAGCGTACTTCGAGCTTAACGCGAAGGCGCTGACGGGCGACCCGCAGGCTGTCAGCTTTTTCATGAATGAAATTGAAAAGTACCTGCGCAAAACGCCGTTCACCGGCAGCGTTCCCGAAGCCTATGACACGGCGGCCGAAGCGCTGTTTCATGAATGGAAAGGCTTTGGTCCGGCCTACCGCTGGTTCACGGATCGGGCGTATAGCGAATCGACGGGTCTGCAGATTATCGGCCGGCAAATTTTTTACAATGTGAGAGGTCAATTTGTTCCTTATCCGTATGAGATGCCGTCACTGGACCGGGTCGAGCAATTGAAGCGCTCGCTGCTGAAGAGCGACCCGAACAAGAAGCTGAATAAGGATAATCCGTCCGCCGAGTTCAAAATGGATGATCCGCTCTGGCCCGGCAGATTTATCCGGCTCGCCATTTGGGTTGCGCCCCGGGTCTGGGAGGGCTTTACGACGATTTCCATGCGGCGGCAGGTAGTCGAATTTCTTGATCTGGACGATCAGGCGGGGACGGAATGTATTCCGGCGGAAGCTGTACCGATGATTCGCGCGCTGGCGATGACCTTCCGCAATACAATAATTGCCGGAGCGGTCGGCTCGGGAAAAACGACCTTTGCCAATACGATTGTCGGCGAGCAACTGCTTGGTTCAGCCTCCTGCATGGGCGTTGTCATGATCGAGAAGCATCCGGAATCCACGCTACCTTACCAGATTAAAGGGCACCGGATTATTCCCATCCAGGCTGCCAATGAAGAGCTGATGGAAGTCGGCGTGGAGTCGCTGCGCCATGATCCCAACCTTCTCTACATGACGGAAATGAGATATAACGAATGGGAATTTTATCTGTGGAGCGGGGAGAAGGGGTACGACGGCATAACGGGAACCTTCCATACGGTTGATTCGGAGGATGTTCCTTATCAGGGCGCTTTTGCCGTCTCGACCCGCATTGGCGGAAGTCTGAAGGGGCATCTCGTCTCCGCGCTGAAGGCATGCGAGCTTGTGTTCATCCTGGAAAGCGCCGGAGAAGGCAGAAAGCGGCTGGCGCGCATATCCGAAGTGTACTATGACGAAGCCCATAGCTCGGTGTTCGCGAATGATCTCATGCGCTGGGAGGAGGAGAGCGGAGATTGGGCCTATAATGCGGAGATTACCGAAGGGCTTGCTCTCAAAATGCGCAAGAAAAATGCGGAAGCGGCGCAAATGCTGCGAGAGACGCTACAGCGACTGGCTAAGGCGAAGCCGATGTCCGGACCGCTCAAGGAAAGTCTGAAATCCAGAATCGTGCTGAACGAATAAGGCGGTGAGAACAGTGAACGGAGTATTTTATTTGCTGCGCTTTGCGCTGCATCTGCTGATTGTCTGGGGGATCTGGCTGCTCATCAAACCGCTCGCGGAACAGGGCATCCGGCATTTTACGGCCCGAATGAATCACTTGCTCCTTCGCAGAAGAAGATTTCTCGGGCAAAAGGCGGGCGGACTTCCCAAAAATCTGCCGTTTTACAGACATTTGGACAACCTGCTCTACATCGCCAAGCGAAACTATGAGCCGGGAGTCACCGTGCTGC
>NZ_ASSC01000071.1 GCF_000520735.1 Paenibacillus forsythiae T98 | reverse complement strand
CCGCGCCCGCCTGCATTGCCGACATCGGCAGCTCCTCGTGGAAATGGATCAGAACGCCGTGAGCCTCGTCTACAAGCACGGGAACGCCATAGCTGTGGGCAAGCTCGACAATCGAGCGCAGATCGGCGCATACCCCGAAGTAGGTCGGGTTGATGACAAGCACCCCTTTGGCGTCCGGGTGGCGCTGCAGGGCGCGTTTAAGCGAGCTGGTCGTAATGCCGTGATCAATGCCCAGATTCTCGTCCTGAACCGGGGAGACGAAGATCGGCTTGGCTCCCGAGAAGATAATGGCGGACATGACCGATTTGTGAACATTACGGGGCACGATAATCTTCTCCCCGGGAGCGCAGACGGACAGAATCATCGCAATAATAGCTCCGCTTGTGCCTTGAACGCTGAAATAAGTGTAATCCGCTCCGAACGCTTCCGCCGCCAGGTTCTGCGCCTGGGCGATCACGCCTTTAGGCTGATGCAGGTCGTCGAGCGGTGCAATATTGATCAGATCTATGGAAAAGGCGTTATCACCGATAAATTCCCTGAACTCGGGATCGGTTCCGGCACCTTTTTTATGACCGGGAATATGAAATTGCACCGGATTTCCGGCAGCGTGATTTTTTAGAGCCGTGAAGAGAGGGGTAAGCGATTGATCCATTAATACTCCCACAACCTTTCTCAAGTGAAGTCGCAAACAAAAGAAGTATAACAAAACCATCATCATAATACTAGGATGTGATGTAATGCCCTCCAAAACAGAGCAGCGGATGCATATCAGTCTGGCGTCGCCGTTTATTATCGAGATGTGGATTATCATTTTTTTGGTTGAATTTGTAAAAGGGTCGCTGCTTGTCGCGCTGCTGCCCGTCTATATGGAGAATATACTCGGGCTGTCTGTTACGGTGGTCGGTTTGGCCTTTGCGCTACAGTATTTGGGCGATAATCTGTTCCGCAGCCCCTCGGGCTGGATCATGGAACGGATTGGCTACCGGTGGACGATGACCGGAGCGCTGCTTCTGATCGCGGTGGCCGTTGCTCTTATCATTTATGCCAAGGACGCGGCGCTGCTGTCGCTGGCCTGCCTGATTCTGGGCGTCGGCACGTCTCCGCTCTGGCCTTGCGTAATGACCGGCGTGACGGAGCTGGCTGGCTCGACCCGAAGCGGAAGCAGCGGGGCAGCCATGGGGGCGGTGGAAATGGCTTCTCTGGCCGGAACGGGCATCGGGCCGATTACGGTCAACTTCCTGATGGAGCACGGCCATCAAAGCTACCGCGCGGTATTCTTCGTGCTGCTGGCCTTCGCCGCGTTGGTGGTCGCCGTCGCGCTGTTGCTGCCCGCCCGGATTGCCCACGGGTCCCATGCCGCAAGGCATGGCGCGGATGAGCCGGGAACGGCCCGGACGAAGCTGAACCCGCTAACAAGCCTCGGACGGACGCTGCTTAAGGTCAGACAGTCGCTGAAGGTCAGCAGGCTGCTGTACCCGGCCCTGTTCTTGCAGGCATTCGCGATCGGACTGATGACGCCGGTCGTTACCCTCTTTACCCGGACGGAGCTGAACCTGACGCCGTCCGAGTTCAATCTGCTGCTGATTGCCGGGGGCGGCATTACCGTGCTGGCCCTGATTCCGGCGGGCAGGCTGGTGGACCGGATTGGCACGGCGGCGTTTCTTAACATCGGCTTCCTGCTGGCTGCGGTCTCACTTCTGGCCTTCTCCGTGGTTCGCTCGCTTCCGTCCGTGTTTGTCGTCGTGCCCCTGATCGGGGTCAGCTATGCGTTCATACTGCCTGCCTGGAACGCTTTTCTTGCCAAGCAGGTGCCGGCGAGCGAGCGCGGTACGGTATGGGGATTGTTTCTCACCTTGCAGGGCTCCGGGATGGTGGCCGGACCCATTGTTTCCGGCAGGCTGTGGGATTCGGTCGGCCATGGCACTCCCTTTGTGGCAAGCGCATGCGTCATGGTGCTGCTGTTTGGCCTGCATTTGGCCATCGTGCGCCGTACGAAGCATAGAGCGGGCCATACGCATTAGCAGGCTCCCGCCGGACATACCAACCGCCCGTTCTCCAATTTCCTTGGAGAACGGGCGGTTTTGCTTGTTTCGAGGACGGATGCTCCCATCACCGATCCGTC
>NZ_ASSC01000070.1 GCF_000520735.1 Paenibacillus forsythiae T98 | reverse complement strand
TATTGGCGGCGGTCTGGTAGGAGCGGAAACGGCCGAGCATATTGCGGTGCATAATCGAAAGACCTCCATCGTTGAGATGCGTCCGGAAATTGCCGCCGACATGGAGCCGGCATCCAAAGAGTTCTTGCTGAAATCCTTAAAGCATAATGAAGTGGCCGTTCACGTCAATTCGAAGGTGCTGGAGATCACGGATACCCACGTCATTATTGAAACGGAAGAGGGACAGCAAGCGCTGCCTGCCGCTTTGGTCGTTCTGGCCATTGGATCAAAGTCAAATAATGCATTGGTTTCCGAGCTTGGAGACAAGCACAGCGTTAAGGTGATTGGCGATGCCGCTGTTGTCGGCAAAGCTCTGGAAGGCATCAACCTGGCGTACAAGACGGCGCTGGCTATATAATTTTGCCCAAACCCTATAGAACGATGAAAGACTGCGGCAACCGGGAACGATCCATCCGCCGCAGTCTTTTATACTCATTACGTGAACAAATTCACTATTTTGACGCTTGAAATGACCCCTGGGCGATGATATATTGTAACAAGTCAATTGGATTTTTTTGAAACTAAAACACACTAAATAGATTGGTAAAATCGTATTTCCACTTCGTCGCCAACTGGAAAACCGGAGGCCGGATTAATGCTCATCATTAATCGGGTCTCTTTTTTTATTGCTGGCCGTTGAATGATTCCAATCCGCCCGGATGCCCTTTGAACATGCCGAGGCATCCGGAATACGCAGAAATAAGGAGGCTTTAGGCCGATGTGCGCAGCGTTACCCTATAAGAAAGGTCTTCACGGAATTGATCCATATATTCCAGGCAAGCGGCTGGAGGAGGTCGTACAGGAGCTTGGGCTCCGGAAGGTAATCAAGCTGGCCTCCAACGAGAATCCTCTGGGCTGCTCCCCCCGGGTCAAGGAAGCGGCGGCGGCTGCGCTGCAAAGCCCCTCCCGCTATCCGGACGGAGGGAGCTCGGAGCTTAAGGCCGAACTGTCCCGGCAGACCGGGCTTCGGCCGCAGCAGTTCGTTATCGGGGCAGGCTCCTTCGAGCTGATCGCCTTTGTTGCCGAAACGTTCATCGGGCCGGGGGATGAAGCCATTATGCCGGAGCCTTCCTTCTCCTGGTACGGTACGGTCACCAAGCTGCAGGAGGGCAGGATCATACAGGTGCCGTTGACGGAGCACCGGGTCGATCTGGATGCCGTCAAGAGAGAAATCACGGATCACACGAGGGTGATCTGGCTCTGCAATCCCAACAACCCCACCGGCACCATCTTTACACACGGAGAACTGAGCCGGTTCCTGAAGGATATTCCGCCTTCGATTGTGGTCGCCATGGATGAGGCCTACTGTGATTTTGTAACCGGAGAGGGCTACCCGGATACGCTCGATTGGATCGGGCAGTATCCAAATCTCATCGTACTCCGCACCTTTTCCAAGATTTACGGTCTGGCCTCTTTGCGCATCGGGTACGCCGCCGCAAGCGAGGAAACGGCCGATTATATGAATCGCTGCCGCCAGATTTTCAATGTGAACGCGGTCGCCCAAGCTTCGGCGTTGGCCGGGTTGAAGGACGCCGGATTCAGGGAGACTGTGTACGAGAATAACCGCCAAGGAAAGGAATATTTATACCAAGCCTTCGAAGAGCAGGGACTTCGTTACATTCCAACGGAAGCCAGCTTCATCATGGTGCGTACCGGACAGGACAGCGAGACACTGTATCAGCAGCTTTTAAAGGAAGGGGTAATTATTCGTCCCGGCGCGGCTTACGGCATGAAGGAGTGGCTTAGAGTCAGCATTGGAACAATGGAGGAAAACCGCCTGTTTATTGAGGCGCTGCGGAAGGTGCTGAAAGCGCCGGAGGCGGCCGGCAGTTTAAAGGGTTGACGCCTTATAGGCTTAATCAATGAGGGGAGAGAATGAGGATGATCTTGGCAAAAGCTCCGGAGAAATACTGGAATGAACCGGGAATTCTTGCAAAGGGAGGAGAGATTGTTGCCTCCATCGGCAAGCGGGCCTGGATACTGGCAGGAAAGACGGCGTTGTCCGTCGCCGGCGGGACGCTGCTGACAAGCCTGGACGACAGCGGGATTGTGTACGAGCTCCAGGTGTATGAAGGCTACTGCACGCTGGAGGATATTGATATTCTCGCAGCGGCGGCGCAAGCTTCGGCAGCCGAGGTGCTTATTGGCATCGGCGGCGGCAAAATTCTGGATACGATCAAGGCTGTGGGCGACAAGCTGAGCCTGCCGGTTGTCACGGTGCCCACCATCGCGGCAACCTGCGCCGCATGGTCCGCCCTGTCCGTAACCTACACCCGTCAAGGCACGCAGACCGGAGGGTTGTTGCTGGAGAGATCGC
>NZ_ASSC01000069.1 GCF_000520735.1 Paenibacillus forsythiae T98 | reverse complement strand
CCGCCCGCCCCTGCCACCTCGTCCCTTGCCCGGGAGGCATGGACTATGGCAGGGGGGAATACCTGCTGTGCCAGCTTGTACGAGCGGGAAACAAAGATGAGAGACAGCGCGTCGCTGGCCAAATTCGCAATCGGGGCGCTGATCACGCCGAGGGCCGCCAGCAGCGATCCGAATACATTCCATTTCTTCGTAATTTGGAAGTGTTCATTTATCGTGCTCTCTATTTTGTGAGCGGACTGTTTGGCGTCCAGTACCCGCTCCAGCTGCTCAAACGTGACGCCGGGGACGCCCGCTTCCATTAAATAGCGACTGTATTCACTGGCAGATTCGCTTACGAGAAGCACGCGGTTTCCTTGTTCATGAAGCCTCGCAATGTGCTCCACCGATTCACTAATCGGCATGCCCAGCCAATCCGTTTGCACGCCGATCCGGGCCAGCGCTTCCCGGCCGATGCCGGAGCTGTCCTCCAGCACGTCGGCCTGAATGCCCTGCTCCCCCGCTCGCGAGAGCAGCGCCCTTCGCTCGGAATCGAGCTGCTGACTGCGGTAGACCAGCCCTTGGGTTACCCAGTTTCCGCCGATTTGCTTCGCCAGGTAGAGCACATCGCATCCTTTGCTTTCGATCCGTTTAGCTTCAAGGTAGTACCGCTCGAAGGAGACTCCGTGCCGTTTGCAATAAGCGAGATTGCCGATTGCATAGGACGCATTGCTGATCAGGCCGCTAATTCCGTCCTCCTCTTCAGCTACGTGGAAGGAGGAGCGCAGCGTGCGGCATGTCCGTTTTGCCTTTTGCAGCACTTCCTCTTTCCACGGATGCGTCGTTTTTTTCATCAAGCCTGCCGTTAGACAAATGATCTTGTCCGGGTCTTCCTCATGCGACACACATTCCGTCTCCTGAATATTCGTCTGCATAAGAAGAGAGGTGTCCTCCAGCAGCAGCGTGCCGGTTTGGGCCAAATGCGAGAGCGGCGCTCCTTCAGGAAGACTCGGCTGCGCTTCTTTGGAGTAAAGCTCTGCCTGCTGCCAAGCCGTCTTCACCGGAATCGTCGCCGGCCGCGGATTGG
>NZ_ASSC01000068.1 GCF_000520735.1 Paenibacillus forsythiae T98 | reverse complement strand
GGCTTGACCGCCGCTACGGTACTGACGCTGGTTGTGGTTCCGGTCGTATACGAGCTGTTCTACTTCCACAAGTCGGCGAAGCAGCGCAAGAAAGCGTTGAAACAAGCAGCATAATGTACGGCTGAGCTGCAAAGAGCCATGCGTCAGGAAGAAAAAATCATGGATATAGCGAAGGTTCCCCGGCAATTGATCCGGGGAACCTTCGCTTCATTTTTGTGCAAAAATATGGTCTGCATGAGCTTCGATCAGGGGGAGGGGGGAAAAGTGTCAAGGCTCGGTACAGCTGGCCGCTCCGGAATTTTCCCAGCCGGCCAACAGCTGTTCCATGTCCTTTGCGGCGAGCGGCTTGCTGAAGAGATAACCCTGGATTTTGTCACAGCCCAGCTCCTGCAAATAGGCCAACTGTTCCGCCCGTTCCACTCCTTCCGCAATCACGCACATCTTCATTCTTTTGCCAATCATCATAATTTGTTCGAGCAGTATCGCCTCATTCGTTTCCGCCGGGATGGAGTCGATAAAGGATTTGTCAATTTTTAAAGTGGAGATCGGGAGATGGGTCAGGTAGCTTAAGGAAGAATAGCCTGTCCCGAAATCGTCCAGCGCAATCTTGATGTTCTTGTCTCTCAGTTCGTTCAATTTGGCGCTGACATGCTCGTAGGATTCGATCAATATGGACTCCGTGATTTCCAGTTCCAGACAATCGGGCTTAAGTCCGGAGGATTGCAGCGTATCCAGCACCAGCTCATTAAAATCGGTCTGTAGCAGCTGCAGCATCGAAATATTGACGGACATGGTCAAATGCTCGAAGCCCAGCTCATGAAGATGCTTCAAATACGCGCAGGCGCTGCGTAGAACCCACATTCCCAACGGAATAATCAAATGCGAATCTTCGGCCACTTTGATGAATTTGAATGGAGAGACATATCCCAGCTCGGGGCTGTTCCAGCGTAGAAGAGCCTCCAGACCGGCCACTTTGTTCAGCGCCAGATCGACTTGAGGCTGATAGAAGAGATCGAACTCATTCCGTTCCATCGCGGTGTATAGCTGCTTCTCAATGTTCATTCTTTCGGTAAATGTATCATTCAGAGGAGTGTTGAACACGATATAGTTGCCCTTGCCCGCTTCTTTTGCTTTATACATGGCGATATCCGCCCGTTTGACGAGTTCCATAATATCGGTGCCGTGATCGGGGCAAAGACTGATTCCGATGCTGGTGCTGATGTGCAGCAGACTGTTGTCGAGATCGACCGCCTTTTTAAGTCCGGCAAGAATCCGGGCCGCCACCCTTTCCACATCCGCCTTGTCCTTCAGGGCATGCAGCAGGATGATGAATTCATCGCCTCCGAAGCGGTACACGATCCCGTTTTGTCCCACAATGGCCTGCAGCCTTTCGCTTGCCTTCACAATGAGACGGTCTCCGAAATCATGACCCAGCGTATCGTTAATGTATTTAAAGTTGTCGATATCAACAAACATCAGGGCGGCGTTCCCGTCTGCTTCCGCGATGATATTTGCGGCGTTCTCGTACAAGTTCAGTTTGTTGGGCAGATCAGTCAGCAAATCGTGGTAGGCGAGATGCTGCATTTTCTCCTCGCTCTCGCCAAGCCTTCGCTGATTCTCGATTAACTGATCGTACTGCTGCCGCAGTTCCTCTTCTGTCGCTGTGATTTCCTCGTATGCGGATTCCAGATTTTCATGGGCGTTGATCACATTTTTATAGGATGTCTCCAGGTCTTTCTCTACCCTCCTGATCCGTCTGAGCGTACTTAGAATAAGGGCAAAGATCAGAAGGGCCGTCACAAAAACAAAGAACCAGCCTTTAATCATATTGATTGTGGCGATCAATTCGGCATTATCTGTGAGAGCTGAGACTGCCCTGTCGGTCAACAGAATCCATAGACACCCGACAATAAAGTAAATGCCGGCGATTCTTGAGGCTCCCCATAGAGGACTGAAGGTGTAGGGATTCACAGGCTCGGGCTGGAGTTCTTCATGCGAATTCCGGTTGAACGAAATGGAATTGCGGGTACGTCTACTGTTATTTTTTCGCAGCATTTTGCCCTCCATGTTTAAAGACAATATCAACGCTCGTGCTGCTAAAAATTCGCCATTTTCATTCAAAATCCTCTATTTTCCATTCATATTTTCGCTAGATAAATAGAGATAAATACCCATAAAATTCCTTATGTATCACTGTGTCATACGGCCCAAGACTATCTTCGCCGATGAAGTCTGAGCGTAAGAAGTCTGGGCGCAAGAAAGGACAGGCAAAAGACGGATTGGCGCGACCTATGCGCACCATCGTCCTTGGCTCTGTCCCATGTGTCTAGTTGCCCTGCGCCGGGTCGCGAACATCCGGCATTTCAAAGTGTACCCCCAAGCGGCGGTATCCCGGCAGCCATTATTCTGCTCGGATGGATTCAGAAAAGCCTGAATTGCTTCAAGAAGTCGGTCCGGCGCATCCAATCGGGTTTAGTACAGATCGAACATGTTCACCTTGTAGCCCAGTTCCTTCATATAGTTGAAGAGCTGCGCCCGGTGATGCTGGGCATGGGTGACGATTTCAATCAGCCATTTGGCCTGTACCGAGCCATGCTCCAGGTAGAACGGCTTGGTAGATTTGTACAGAAAGTCCTCCTCGCTCAGTCCTTCCATGTACGCTTTCAGGTCCTGCAAGCCTCTGTCCATCCATGCCGACAATGGTTCCGCAGCGCTGTCCTGGTTGACTTCTGCTTCCATCCGCCGGATTTCCGGCTCCCCCTGTTCCCGGAGGATCAGCAGATCGACCGAGGGGATGGATACAAGATGCTGGGCCAGTTCAAGCAGAGAGCGCATATTGTCCCGGGGACGGTAGTCCCGGTGCTCCGGAGAGATTTGGGCGATCAGTTTGGACGAAGTCCGGACAATATGCCCCAGTTCTTCAAGCAGCAGACCTTTCATTACACTTACGGCTTGCATAAGCTCACACCTTTCGATTTGCATTGATTTTGTCCGCAGCGAATTGTAAACAGACGGTTCGGTGAGGAAGTCTTTTTGCGGTATATGGCGCTTCTATGCTTCGGTTTCCATTGTAGATTATAATAGTGACAAGTATTGTCATAAATCTATAAAAAGTTACCGATTCCTCCACAGAAAAGAGGCCGAACATCATGCCCAAATCAAAACGGCTGCTGGAGCTGATGCTGACCGTCAATCGCAAGAAGAAATTTACCGTCAAGGAGCTTGCGCGGGAGTTCGGCGTGTCGGCAAGGACCATATTAAGAGATTTGCAGGAGCTGGGAGAACTTGGCGTCCCTTTATATTCGGAAGTGGGGCCGCATGGCGGGTATCAGGTGCTGAACGAACGGATTCTGCCGCCTATCGCTTTTACCGAGGAGGAAGCGGTCGCCCTTTTTTTCGCCTGCCACGCCTTGCGTCATTACTCTTTCATTCCCTTTGAGACGGAGGCTTCGTCGGCGCTGGGCAAATTCTATCATTATATGTCCGGAGATGTCCGGGACCGGATCGACCAGATGAAGAACCGGGTGGATTTCGTCGTTCCGGCCAGGCAGGCGGAGGCTCCCCATCTGTCTTGTTTGCTTGATGCATCCGTGATGCAAAGGATCGTGCGGATCGGATACAAATCGCAGGAGAACATTTCGGTCCGGGACATTCAGCCGATTGGCATCTATGCCAGCAGCGGGCTGTGGTACTGTCCGGCGTACTGCTTTTTACGCGGCGGTGTGCGGCTGTTCCGGTGTGACCGGATCGTGAGCGTGGAGGAGGGAGACCCCGGAATAAAGCCGCTGGACCTGCGCAGCGTTCATTTGGGCAACTGGGAAGATTCTTTTTCGGACAAAAGCCAGTATACCCGCTGCCGCGTTCAACTAACCGAGGAGGGAGTGCGGGTGTGCGAAGCGGAGCTGGGACGGCGGGGGCCGCTGCGGGTTCGGGAAGACGGTACGGGCTGGATTGACGACGAGATTCCGAACAGCGAAATTCCTTACTTCGCCCGATTGTTCATCGGCCTTGGGAGCGACGCCCAGGTTGCGGAACCGCCGGAGCTGATCGACTGTATGAGAGCGAAGCTAAGGGAGCTGCTGGAGAGATACAAGGACGGGGAGAAGTGACCGGATGGTAGGCGGGACCCGGCGCTGTCCTGTTGTGGCGCACAGGAATATTTTCTGAACCGCTCTATTTTAGTGAATATATAAACTCCCTTGCAAAATTGACGACTAACGCCTGTGTAAATTATCAAGGTTCTTAGCTGTATTATCCATATACTACCTCACAAGACTTTGGCTCAAGCAACGAAGAAAAAAGGCTGGCACGGAGATCTGATCCGTTTCCAGCCTTTTGCAGCTACAGTGTATTCATACCGCCAAGCTTGTTGCCGATCCTTGAGATGTAGCAAGCGGGGGCTTAAGCATCCGGTGTGTCACGTTTTTGTTTGCATACCGGGTTAACCTGCATAAGCCTTTATCCGCAGGAGCAGTTCAGCACAGGCCTCCGCGCCGCCTGCGTCTCGTCAAGCCGGCTGATTTCAGTTGTATGCGGGGCGTTCAGCACGATTTCAGGCGTATCCTTCGCTTCCTGCACGATACGGATCATTGTCTCGATGAAGCCGTCGAGCGTTTCCTTGCTTTCCGTCTCGGTAGGCTCGATCATGATGCACTCCTCCACGTTGAGCGGGAAGTAGACGGTCGGCGGATGGTAGCCGAAGTCGAGCAGACGTTTCGCGACATCAAGTGTGCGAACGCCGTAGGGCTTCAGATTCTTGCCGGACAGGACGAATTCATGCTTGCAAATGCCCGGGTAAGGCGCCTCAAAATGCGGCGCCAGCCGGTGCAGCATATAGTTGGCGTTCAGCACGGCGTTCTCCGACACCTCGCGAAGTCCGTCCGGGCCATAGGTTCGGATATAGGTATAGGCGCGGACAAGAATGCCGAAGTTGCCGTAGTAAGCCTTGACCCGTCCGATCGACTGCGGTCCCCCGGCCTGAAGCGTGAAGCTGCCGTCTTCCGATTTGACCACGGTGGGGCCTGGAAGGAACGGAGCCAGCTTCGCCTTGACCCCTACCGGACCGGCGCCCGGGCCGCCGCCGCCGTGGGGCGTGCTCATCGTCTTGTGCAGATTGAGATGCACGACGTCAAAGCCCATGTCGCCGGGACGGGTAATGCCCATGATCGCGTTCGAGTTCGCTCCGTCATAGTAGAGCAGGCCGCCCGCTTCATGCACGATTCTGGCGATTTCCACAATCTGCGTCTCGAAGAGGCCGAGCGTGCTCGGGTTGGTCAGCATGAGCGCAGCGGTGTCGCTGCCGACCGCATTTTTCAGCGCCTCCAGATCTACCATTCCCTGCTCATTGGAAGGAATGGTCACTGTTGTCAGTCCGGCCGCCGAAGCGCTGGCCGGGTTCGTGCCGTGCGAGGAGTCCGGCACGATGACCTTGGTCCGGACTTCTCCGCAGCTCTCATGATACGCGCGGATCATCATCAGTCCGGTCCATTCGCCGTGCGCGCCCGCAGCGGGCTGGAGCGATACGGCGTCCATGCCGGTCAGCGCGGCCAGGTCGCTTTGCAGCGTATGCATCAGCTCCAGCGCGCCCTGGATGCTCTCTTCCGGCTGGTACGGATGGATCTTCGCGAATCCCGGGAAGCGGGCGACATCCTCGTTGATCTTCGGATTATATTTCATCGTGCAGGAGCCGAGCGGATAGAAGCCGTTGTCGACGCCGAAGTTGCGGCGGGACAGGGCGGTGAAATGGCGGATGACATCCACCTCGGACACCTCCGGAAGCGCGGCGGGCTGCTTGCGCAGCAGCTCGGCGGGAATGAGCGCATCCAGGCTGTCCTCCGCCGGCACATCGCATTCCGGCAGGGAGTAGGCGGCGCGTCCGGGACGGCTTATTTCAAAGATAAGGCTTTGTTCCGGTTTCATAGACAGCCCTCCAGTACGCTTGCAAATTCGTCGATTTCACTCTTGCTCCGTTTCTCCGTTACGGCAATCAGCATATGTCCGGCAAGCTCCGGATAATCCCTGCCGAGATCATACCCGCCGAGGAAGCCTTCCTTGAGCAGCTTGGCGTTCACCGCGCCCGGATCGCTGCCCTCCGGCAGCTTCAGCGCGAATTCATTGAAGAACGGGGAGGTGAAGGCGATCTTGACGCCTGGAATGGCCCCGAGGCGGGCTGCCGCGTAATGGCTCTTGCGGATATTCAGTTCGCCGACCTCGCGCAAGCCTTCCTTGCCCATGACGGACAGATAGACCGAAGCGCAGAGCGCCAGCAGCGCCTGGTTGGAGCAGATGTTGGACGTCGCCTTCTCGCGGCGGATATGCTGCTCCCGGGCCTGAAGCGTCAGCACGAAGCCGCGCTTGCCGCTGCGGTCGACCGTCTGGCCGACGATGCGACCGGGAATGCGGCGCATGAGATGCTCCGCGACCGAGAAGTAGCCGCAGGTCGGACCGCC
>NZ_ASSC01000067.1 GCF_000520735.1 Paenibacillus forsythiae T98 | reverse complement strand
ATGTGGCGGTGCTGTTCGCGGGGCTGCCGGACCGTTACGAGTCAGAGGGGTATGACCGAACCCATTTGAACATCCCCTGTAATCAGGTCCGCTTGATTGAAACGCTATCCCAAGTACAGCCTAATCTGGTTGTGGTGCTGACTAACGGCGCTCCGGTGGAAATGCCCTGGATCGCTAATGTTAAAGGCGTCTTGGAAGCTTATTTGGGCGGTCAGGGACTCGGCGGCGCGATTGCTGACCTGTTGTTCGGCGAGGTGAATCCGAGCGGCAAGCTGGCTGAGACATTTCCTATGCGGCTTGAGAACAATCCTTCTCATTTGAATTTTCCGGGAGAGGGCGACCGTGCCGAGTACAAAGAGGGCCTGTTTGTAGGCTATCGCTACTATGACGCCATGAAGATCGAGCCATTGTTTCCCTTTGGCTACGGGTTAAGCTATACGAGCTTTGACTATACCGGGATCAAGCTGGACAAGAGCGAAATGGAGGACACGGATACGGTTCAGGTTCGCGTAAGCGTCAGAAATTCAGGCAGCCGGACCGGTAAAGAAATCATTCAGCTGTATGTGCGCGACAGAGAAAGCCGAGTAACCCGCCCGGACAAGGAATTAAAGGGATTTGCCAAGGTGAAGCTTCGGCCCGGGGAAGAACAGACCGTTACGTTTACACTGGGCAAGCGGGCTTTTGCCTATTACAGCGTCGACTTGAAAGACTGGCATGTGGAGACGGGCGAATTCGATATTTTGATCGGGATGTCGTCGAGAGACATTGTGTTGAGTGAGCGGCTTGTCGTCCGCTCTGCCGTGGCAGTCAACCGGATCGTTACCCGCAACACGGCGCTGGCCGATGTGCTGGACCAGCCGGGCGCGGAACCGCTTATCCGGGAGCTGCTCCAGGCAAGCCCTTTTGCCGCGATTGAAGCGAAGGATGAAGCCTCGGCCGACATGTTGGCCGCTTTTGTGAAATATATGCCCTTGCGGTCGCTGACGGCTTTCGGCAGCTCGATCACCGAGGACAGGCTGGAGCGCCTTCTCCTTGTATTAAACGGTTCAAATTCGGAAAGTCAGGATAAGGAGAATTGAAATGATCGAACCTACGAAGAAACCGGAATATATCAGTGTAGGCGAATTGTCGGTGGGATTCAGCGAACACAGCCTGCAACCGACGCATGAGCTGGTGGGCAATGAATATACGTTTTATTATGAAGACGGAACAAGTGCAAGGCTGACCTTCACCGGCAGCGAACATTTGGAGTGGTTAACGGCGGACGGCGGATTGGAAGCATCCTATGTATCCTCATATAGCGCGGTCAGCCCGCGGCCTGATTGGTATTTTATAGATTTTATTATCGAGAGTGGCGGCGAGGCCAAACAATCTGTATCCATCCTGCTCAATTTACGCCAAAATATAGCCTTGGTCATCACAGGCATCCTTCCCGGCGCGGCAGAGATGCGGGTGCCAATGATTGAACGGGCGAAGGAAGCGCTGCCCCTCTCTTCGGTAACCTGCCGCTTTGAGCACGCGTCCATTAATGCTCCGTTTACAGCGCTTACCCCGAGGTGTGAAGAGACGGCCGAGCTGATCGGCAAAAGGATTGAGTTCGTCTACAGCTCCAAGGATGTATACGAGCATATTTATCTGAACGAGAAAATGTATACCTGGCACTGCATCAACGGCAGTGAAAAAGGATTATGCGACACCGACCGCTGCTTCTATTATAAGCTGGATGATGAATTCTATCTGTTTGTATGGATGGAGAAGGTCATTCCTACGCTGGGCATCGTGCTGGAGGATCTGAAAGCCATGCGTTCTTACGGAAAAATATACGGGTACGAGTCCCATGATGCGGGGACAACTGCCAACTTTCCCGTCGGCTCGTACGCCAAAGAGAAATAGTCCCGGTGGCTGTAACCGGCTTTCTGGATTAAACTGGTTTACTAGGTTATCCTGTTGGGAAGGAGGGGATTAACATGGAGCTTCATTTAGAAGGAAAAACAGCGCTTGTCACAGGTTCAACGGAAGGAATCGGGAGAGCGATCGCCGAGGCCTTGTCAAAGGAAGGCGTATCTGTACTGATCAACGGACGTAATGCAGACAAGGTTGCTAAAGTTGTGCAAGAAATCAAGGAATTGTACCCGCAGTCGAATCCGCAGCCAGCCGCCGCTGATCTGGGGACGGAAAGCGGCTGTCAGGAGCTGATTGACCGGGGATATGAAGTGGATATTCTGGTCAATAACCTGGGTATCTTTAAGCCGGCGGAGTATTTCGAGATTCCGGACGAAGAATGGTTCAGGTTCTTCGAAGTGAATATTATGAGCGGAGTCAGGCTGACGCGGCACTACCTTCAGCAAATGCTGCACAAAGATGAAGGAAGAGTGATTTTCATCGCCAGCGAAGCCGCGATCATGCCCTCCCAGGAAATGGCTCACTACAGCGCGACCAAAACAATGCAGCTGTCGCTCTCCCGGAGTCTGGCCGAACTGACCACAGGCAGCCGCGTTACGGTGAATACCGTTATGCCGGGCTCGACGCTCACCGAAGGGGTGGAGACGATGCTCAATTCCTTATACCCGAATGAAGGTCTTGGCATAAAGGAGGCGGAAGCCAAGTTCATGAAGGAGAATCGGCCGACGTCCATTATCCAACGTCTCATCAAGCCCGAAGAAATCGCTAATTTTGTCACCTTTCTGAGCAGTCCGTTGTCCTCGGCCATCAACGGCGCAGCGCTGCGGATTGACGGGGGATTGGTGAGAAGCGTCTTCTGAAATTTATTGTCAAAAATCAAACCGCGTGTCAAAAAAAGTGACTTAAGAATGTGAGAATTAATTGAAAAGTAGATTATTTTCTGTTCTTTTGAGAAAACTATAAAAAATGTCACATCCCTATTAGAATTTTCACTTTTATAATATGACTATCATATATTATAGAGGAGTGGGATTCATGGGAAAATATGTAACGGTTAAGAAAGATTCCTGTATTGCTTGCGGAAGCTGCGGAGCTTCGGCTCCGGATATTTTTGATTTCGACGATGACGGTCTGGCGGAAGTTATCTACGAAGGAGACAACAACCGCGGCGTAACGCTGATTGCGGCTGATTTGCAGGAAGATCTTCAAGATGCGATTGACAGCTGTCCGACAAGCTGCATCAAGACTTCGGCCAATGCTTTTGCATAAGCTTCCGGAAATTTCAAGTTAAGCGCCTTATCCTCCTTCGGTTGTTGTTCTTTGCGGACAGCGTAACCGGAGGAGGATTTTTAATTTGTGGGCATGTTGCATTAATAAACATTTTCGATGTTTTAGTGTATTCTGAAAACCTTTCATTTTATGTGTGAAAACGATTTATGTCAGCAATAAGTGATCTTTTTTGACATCAATGCTGACAAACTTTTTAATATGTTCCGCATAGCGTTATACTTGGTTGACCTCTCTCTTCCATTGGAAGTATGATTGTTGAAAATTAGAGGAACTATACGCCAAATACACCAGCTTATTGAATAATACATCTTATGACGGCAGTGAGTTTCTTGGTATGAGGGGAGAGAAGCGACTGTGTCGGAATCGGCTTTGTTGAAACATCCTTGTTACAATGAAGAAGCGCATCACCACTTTGCACGTATGCATGTAGCTGTCGCGCCCAAGTGCAATATACGGTGCAACTACTGCAATCCTAAATTCGATTGTGTCAACGAGAGCCGTCCAGGTGTCGTTAGCGAGGTGCTTTCGCCGGAAGAAGCCGGCAACCGGGTGTCCCGCACCATGGCACAGCTGCCTAATCTGTCGGTAATCGGAATCGCCGGACCCGGAGACCCGCTGGCAAATGCCGAGGCCACCTTCCGCACGTTCCGCATCATGGCGTCGCTTGATCCCGATCTTCATCTGTGCTTGAGCACGAACGGACTTATGCTGCCAGATTATGTGGAGGAGATAAAGGAACTGGGTATCCGGCATGTGACGGTAACGATGAATGCGATTGATCCGAAGATAGGAGCCCGCGTATATTCGCATATTGTCTATCAAGGGCAGGTCTACCGGGACGAGGCCGCCGCCGCGCTGCTGATCGAAAGACAGCTTCAGGGAATCGAAATGCTTGCCAAGGCGGGGGTGCTGTGCAAGGTCAACTCTGTGCATATCCCGGAGGTCAATGGAGAACACCTGCGGGAAGTCACCCGTAAGGTTAAGGAGCTTGGGGCCTTTAGCCACAATATTATGCCGCTGATTCTGTCCCCCGGAAGCTTCTTTGAGAAGCAGGGCTTCCGCGTTCCGACCAATGAAGAATCCATTGAGGTCCAGCGCGCCTCTGCGGAGATTATGCCCGTTATGCGCCACTGCCGCCAGTGCAGAGCGGATGCGGTCGGCATGCTGGGCGGCGATATGAGCCAGACGCCTGAAATGCTGCCTGCCGGGCAGTCTTTCGATAAGGCCGCGCGGGATGAAATCCAAGAGCAGCTGGTCTCCCGGATGAAGCAGCGGAGTGAGGAGCCGGTGGGAGATTGGAGCAGCGCGGTCCGGGTGGCGGTGGCGACCAGAGGCTCGGGCGAGGTCAATCAGCATTTTGGACATGCGAAGGAATTTCTTGTCTACGAAGTCAATGACCTGGGCGAGTCCCGGCTAATCGGCGTCCGCAAGGTGCAAGCCTATTGCAACGGTCTGGCCGAATGCGGCGAAGGCGGCGAGGGCGGGGCACGGGTATTCGGGGAGACGGTTCAAATGCTCAAGGATTGCGAGCTCCTGCTGTGCTCCGGCATTGGCAAGGCTCCGGCCAGCAAGCTGCAGTATGCCGGCATTATGCCGATCGTATGTAAGGGTGAGATTGAACAACAATTGAAGAAGAATGTGAAGTATCTAACATACTTTGCCCAGTAGCTTCTCCTTAAAATAAATATAGAGAGTGGACTGCAAATACGGGTACATCTGTACCCGTATTTTGTACATCGGAGACCGTTTACAGAATCAGAGGTTCCGCCTGACTGGATGTATGCCAATGAAGGGAGGATGTCTTATGCCGAAAGGAAAGAACAATCTTTTTGTGGAACCCGATTGCGAGCACAACGGCCAGGAGAAGAAGGGCTGCGCCCGGCCAAGGCCCGGTGATGTATCGCGCGGCTGCCCCTGCGCCGGTTCGCTTACCGCGCTCATGCCGATTGCGGATGCCGCGCACCTTGTGCACGGGACGGCCGCATGCCTGGAAAGCGGCTGGGGCAAATTCGGGGAACGGAACGATTTCGGCCATTTGTCCGGCTATGGCTTCTCGACTCAATTAGATGATCGGGACATGGCTATGGGCGGCGAGAACAAGCTGCTCCAATCCATCGGCTATATTGCTGCCAACTACACCCCTCCGGCCATATTTGTGTACGCCACATGCATAACCGTGCTGTCGATGGAGGACCTCGATTCCATTTGCCAGGAGGCGGAGGAGATATGGGGGATACCGGTTATTCCGGTTCACAGCCCCGGCTTCAGCGGCAGCAGCGGCAATATGGGCAGACGGCTGGCCGGCGAGGCGCTGATGGACAGGGTAATCGGGAAGGGCGCGCCCCAACAGGATAAACCCGCGGAATTCGATATTAATCTGATCGGGGAGTATCACGGCAAGGAAGAAGGCAGGAGCATCGAAGCGCTGCTTGCCAAGGCGGGGATTCGGGTGCTTGCTACAATAACGGAGGAAAGCCACTTTGCTGAAGTGAGCTGTGCGCATTTGGCGAAGGTCAACATGGTGGTTTGCAGCCGTTCGATGATTACGCTGGCGCGGAAAATGAAGGATAAGTACGCCATCCCCTACTTTGAAGGCTCCTTCTATGGAGAGCGCGAGATCCGGTTCACCATGCGGCAGATTGGCTTCCACTTCGGCAACCCTGATCTGGACAAACGCCTGCACCGCTATATCCGCAAAGAAGAAGAGCGGCTGCGTGTAGAGCTTGCTCCCGTACGCAAGGCGCTGAAGGGCAAGACAGTTGTGCTGTACACGGACGGTATGGAGAGCTGGACGTATCTCACCATGCTTCAGGAACTGGGGATCAAAATCGCCGCAATCGGAACAAATCGAAACGCCCAGGAGGATATGTCCCGGATCAGGGAGCGGCTGCATGAAGGAACCGCCATAATCAATGATTGCGGCGACAACCAAATTCTGCAAATCTACCGGGAACGCAAGGCCGATCTGATGATTGTCAGCGGGCGGAATGAATTTGTGCCGCTCAAGGAGCGGATTCCTTTTCTCAGCATAGCCCGGAATAGGCATATCTCTTATGCCGGCTATGCCGGAGTGCGCAATTTTGCCGAAGATTTGCTTGAAACACTGGAGCAGCCGGTATGGGTAACCAGCGGCAAACGCGCTCCCTGGGAAGGATAATGCCATGAATCCGTACAGAGAGAATTTGAGCAAGCCGTTGTCAGTCAACCCGCTCCGTGTCAGTCAGGCTGTTGGAGGCGTGCTGGCTCTTCAGGGATTTTTTCGGTCGCTGCCTATTATTTACGGGGCGCACGGCTGTGTGGAAGCGGTAGGAGAGATGCTGTCGCAGCATTACCAGGAGCCGGTCGCGCTTCAAAATGTAACCGTCCACGATTCGAATCTGATTTTTGGCGGGAGCGAGAGCGCCCAGGATGCGCTGGAACTGGCCGTGTCTCGTTACAAGCCCGATTTGATTGTGCTGATCGGTACTTCACTGACGGAGATGGTGGGCGAGGACCTGGAGCATGATGTGAAGCTGTTCATTGAGAATCACAGCAAGACGCTTGGAGACAGCCTGGTTCTTTCGCTTCAAATGCCGGATTATGAAGGCTCGCTTGAAACGGGATACGCTCGGATGACAGAGCGGATCGTGGAGGCGGTGATCGGGCTATCCGGAGGAACAAACCGCAAAAAACGCCGGAATCGCATTAACTTGCTGGCCGGCCCTCATTTAACCCCCGGGGATGTTATGGAGCTTCGGGAGATCATTTCCTCATTTGGTCTGGAAGTCATCACCCTGCCGGACCTCTCCTCATCACTCTGCGGCCATCTGCTTGTCGGGAATACCAAGCTGTCAAGGGGCGGCGTTCCGCTTGATTATCTGGACAAGATGATGACGTCCGGCTGCACGATCGCGGTGGGAGAGTGCATGGAAGGCGCTGCACGTGCGATTGAACAGTCGTCCGGTATTCCATACCATGTGTTTCCAAGTCTGACCGGGCTGCAGGCCTCGGATGATTTCTTTGAGTTTCTGCGCAAGCAAAGCCGGACCGAGGTGCAGGTGAAGTACCGCTGGCAGCGGCAGATTCTGCTTGACAGCATGCTTGATGCGCGCAACGCCTACCGGGGCAAACGCATAATCGCCGCATTGGAGCCGGATCATCTGCTGGGCTTATCCGGCTGGCTTGAGGAAATAGGGATAAGGTCCTTCCGCGCCGTCTCGCCGTCGGTATCGCCCGTGCTGGAGAGAATTGGCGGCGAGACGCTGATCGGCGACCTGGAGGATATGGAGCGCTTGGCTGAAGAGGGAGCCGACCTGTGGATCGGCAGCTCGCTAAGTGAACAAGGGGCGCTGCGTCAAGGGATTTTGTTTGAGCCGATGGGCTTTCCCATATTTAACCGGCTGGGAAGCTTCCTGGCCGTCAGCGTCGGCTACAGGGGGACGACGGAGATCCTGGGGCGGGTCGGCAACGCGCTGCTCAGGGCGGAAAGGGGGACGCATAAATGAAGGTCGCGTTTGCTTCCAGGGATGGGAAGCGAATCGATGAGCATTTTGGACAATGCCGCACATTTTCGATATTTGAATTGAATGTGGAGAAGTATAAATGGCTGGAATCGCGATCGGTGTACGTGGAGGACGAAGCGGAAGAGCACGAGAGCCGCATTGCCCGGAGAGTGGAGGCGATCGGGGATTGTACGCTGCTGTTCGTATGCAGTATAGGCAGCGATGCGGTGAAGCGGTTGATGAAGGACGGAATTATGATATTGAAGGTGGAGCCGGAATCGGAAGTCATCCCCCAGATGAACAGGCTATTGAATCTGCTCCGCGAGCGTCCCCCGCTGTGGCTGGTCAAATCGATGCGCCGGTCTGGAGATTGGGACGAATAAAGATCGATATACATGATAGTATTGAGAGTGCGGTCCCGCTGGTGATCTGCTGCCTTTAAGGATGGGCAGGCTCGCCGGCGGGGCTGCTTTCTTTTTTTATCGTGATTATTCTTGCCTGGAGCGTCGATATTCGCGGTCGTGTTCACAAGTCGGGTTTTATGAATGTCAAAAGAAAACAAAGTTCTAGACTGAGAAAATAAAGTATTAGACTGACAATGCCTCATTAAGCTATCGGGCAGGATAATGCAATAGCCACCTTGAAATAATTGGAGATAAATTTATGACAGGGGCTGAGTAGTATGGTAAATGGGAGGATCTTAGGAATCGCATATAATGTAATTCCAGTTAAAAATGCAAAAAAATCTGGAGAATGGTTCGTCAGTCACTTTGGTTTTAACATCAGAAACGATAGAGGGAATTATATAAGTTTATTTAGGGATAACCGCCCAATAATTGATTTAATTGAATCTGATAATGACACAAGAGCGGTTTTTGAAGTAAACGGACGGTCAAGGTGGGTTGTAACATTTTTTACAGATGATATTGAATCATTACACATGAGACTAACATCTGAGGGAGTTACAACTAGACCAATTAGCAATGAAGGCATTTACGGCAAGTTTTTTGTTTTTGAGGACCTAGATGGAAACTTATTTGATGTATGGGAGCATAAAGATTGTGAGTTAATCTTTTAAGACAGCAGTCTAAGCTAACGGGACACGTTAGTTGAACGACAACAGCGGCAGTCTAAGACTTTATTTATCAAGTCTTGGTCCGCCGCTGTTTCTTTTAATTGATCAGTCTAAAACTTACTTTTCAAAAGCTGACGATTTTTCAATTCAAAAACCGCGTTTAAACAACGACTCTAGTCTAATACTTTATTTTCACCGAACAATGAAAACGCTATGAAAAGGCGATAAATCAGGAAAAAACAAACTTATGTCATATTATATAACATCAATTTTGAATAAACTGTTTTTCGCTGTGCGAAATATGCCGAATTTATTGATGGGGTGCTACGAGTCAGGCTAATATGTACTTAAGACGCAAGGTAAATAACAGAAAGCGTCAGAAAAACTTACACTATCAACGGAGGTGTGAGGGAGGTTTTCGCCGGTCGAGACGGGCGGGAAGGGCAAGGGTAAGGTTGTTAGCAGGACTGTTGGATAGGCTGGGGTTCTTGATTAAAAAGAAAAGATCCGAAAAATGAGAGGAGCTATTTCAAATGACAAGAAAAATCGCGATTTATGGTAAAGGCGGAATCGGTAAATCCACAACTCAACAAAACACTGCGGCGGCAATGGCATACTATCATGGCAAGAAAATCTTCATTCATGGCTGTGACCCGAAAGCTGACTCCACCCGGATGATTCTCGGCGGGATGAACCAAAAGACGCTGATGGATATGCTTCGCGATGACGGCGCGGAAAACATCACGACCGAGAAGGTTGTAAAAGCTGGCTACCTCGATATCCAATGTGTTGAATCCGGCGGCCCGGAACCTGGCGTAGGCTGCGCAGGCCGCGGCGTTATCACCGCCATCGACCTGATGGAAGCTAACGGAGCTTACACAGACGACCTCGACTTCGTATTCTTCGATGTACTCGGCGACGTTGTATGCGGCGGTTTCGCAATGCCGATCCGCGACGGTAAAGCTCAGGAAGTATACATCGTAGCATCCGGTGAAATGATGGCCATCTACGCAGCAAACAATATCTGTAAGGGCCTTGTGAAATATGCGAAACAAAGCGGCGTTCGTCTTGGCGGCATCATCTGCAACAGCCGTAACGTGGATAAAGAAAGAGAATTCCTGGAAGAGTTCACTGCCGCAATCGGCACGCAAATGATTCACTTCATGCCTCGTAACAACATCGTACAAAAAGCTGAATTCAACAAAAAGACGGTTGTCGAATTCGATCCGGAACATGAACAAGCTCATGAGTACGGCGAACTGGCACGCAAAATCATCGAAAACGAAATGTTCGTTATTCCTAAGCCGCTCAGCATGGATCAACTGGAAGCCATGGTTTCCAAATACGGTATTGTCGACTAATAAAGGAGGAACAAACAATGCCACATCATCGTTTTGAATGCAGTGAGTGCATCCCTGAAAGAGAAAAGCATGCCGTTGTCAAAGGCCCGGGCGAGGACTTGACGGACGCCCTTCCTCTTGGCTATCTTAACACGATTCCGGGAACCATTTCCGAACGCGGCTGCGCCTACTGCGGAGCCAAGCACGTTATCGGAACGCCAATGAAGGACGTTATCCACATCAGCCACGGACCGGTCGGTTGTACCTACGACACCTGGCAAACGAAGCGTTATATCAGTGATAACGACAACTTCCAGCTGAAGAATACGTTCGCTACGGACGTTAAGGAGAAGCACATCGTATTCGGCGCCGAAAAACTGCTGAAGCAGAACATTATCGAAGCCTTCAAAGCATTCCCGGACATCAAGCGTATGACGATTTACCAAACCTGCGCAACCGCCCTGATCGGTGACGACATCGGTGCCGTAGCGGATGAGGTCATGGAAGAAATGCCGGATGTGGATATCTTCGTATGTAACTCCCCCGGCTTTGCGGGACCGAGCCAATCGGGCGGTCACCACAAGATCAATATTGCCTGGGTCAAAAATAAGGTCGGAACGGTTGAACCGGAAATCACCAGCGACTATGTGATCAACTACGTGGGTGAATACAACATCCAGGGCGACCAGGAAGTGATGCAGGACTATTTCAAGAGAATGGGCATTCAAGTTCTGTCCACCTTTACCGGCAACGGTTCTTATGATGATCTGAGAGCGATGCACAAAGCTCACCTCAACGTGCTGGAATGCGCGCGCTCCGCAGAGTATATCTGTAACGAGCTGCGCGTGAAATATAACATTCCGCGTCTTGACATCGACGGTTTCGGCTTTGAGCCGCTGTCCTCTTCCCTGCGTAAGATCGGGATCTTCTTCGGCATCGAAGACCGCGCCCAAGCGATCATCGACGAAGAAACCGCCAGATGGAAGCCTGAACTGGATTGGTATAAAGAACGTCTGAAAGGCAAGAAAGTCTGCCTGTGGCCGGGCGGCTCCAAGCTGTGGCACTGGGCTAACGTTATCCATGAAGAAATGGGCGTAGAGGTTGTATCCGTGTATACGAAGTTCGGCCACCAAGGCGACATGGAGAAAGGTATTGCCCGCTGTGAAGAAGGCGCGCTGGCGATTGACGACCCGAACGAGCTGGAAGGTCTGGAAGCGATGGAGAAGCTGAAACCGGACGTGATCTTTACAGGCAAGCGCCCCGGCGAAGTGGCGAAGAAAGTCCGTGTTCCTTATCTGAACGCGCACGCTTACCACAACGGACCGTACAAGGGCTATGAAGGCTGGGTTCGCTTCGCTCGCGATATCTACAATGCGATCTACTCGCCGATCCATCAGTTGTCGGGTATTGATATCAGCAAGGACGAAATTGCGACGGATAAAGGCTTCAGTACGCAAAGAATGGTATCTGATGTAAACCTGCCCGAAGAAGTGAAGAATTCGGAAACACTCAGACAATACACCGGCGGATTTGACTCCGTGTCCAAGCTGCGGAACAAGACGTATCCGTACCTGGAGCAACGGGCTGCCAGCGTAGAAGCTTAAGGAGGAAGAAATCGCAATGGAAGAGAACGTGCTGAAAGAGCGGGTCGCCCAGTTGGAAGATCATATTTTGAAAAAATGCCTCTGGCAGTTCCACTCCCGCGCCTGGGACCGGGAAAGACAGAATGAGAATATTCTGGGCAAAACCATGCAAATTCTGTGCGGCGAGCCGGTTGCGAAAGAAACGGCTGAAGACAGATGCTACTATGCCGACGCCGTTTGTCTGGCGGATGCTTATAAAGAGCGGTTTGATTGGATCAACACACTGAATGTGGCCGAAATCAAAGAGGTTATGGCCGCGCTGAAAGAACGGATCGACTACGTGACCATTACAGGGTCTCTGAACGAAGAGTTGACCGTTAAACAATACTAACCCCGAGAGGAGCAATACGGATGTCTTGTGATTTGAAACCCAAAGATCGCGCCGGTGTGATCAATCCGATTTTCACATGCCAACCAGCCGGCGCGCAGTTTGCCAGCATCGGCATCAAAGACTGTATCGGAATCGTCCATGGAGGACAAGGCTGCGTAATGTTCGTCCGCCTGTGGTTCTCCCAGCATTTCAAGGATAACTTCCTCATGGCTTCGTCCTCGGTGCATGAAGACGGCGCGGTATTCGGCGCACTTGATCGTGTTGAAACGGCGGTTGACGTCCTGCTGATGCGTTACCCTGATGTGAAGGTAGTCCCGATTATCACCACGTGCTCGACGGAAGTTATCGGCGATGACGTTGACGGTGTAATCAGAAAGCTTAATGAGGGACTGATTAAGGAGAAATATGCCGACCGCGAAGTGCATCTGGTCGCTATTCATACTCCGAGCTTTGTGGGAAGCCATGTAACGGGCTACGATGTGGCATTGGATGCCTTCGTTCAATATTTTGCCAAAAAAGGCGAGCCGAACGGCAAGCTGAATCTGATCACCGGCTGGGTTAACCCGGGCGATGTAACGGTGCTGAAAGGTCTGCTGTCCGCCATGGACATCGACGCCACGGTTCTGTTCGAAATCGAAGAATTTGATTCCCCGCTGATGCCGGACAAGAGCGGCGAATCCCACGGCACTACTACGATTGAAGATCTGCAAGGTACGGCCAACGCGATCGGCACGATCGCCCTTAACCGGTATGAAGGCGGAAAAGCAGCTAAATATTTGGAAAATGAATTCGATATCAAGGCAATCGTCGGACCGACTCCGATCGGTATCCGGAACACCGATACGTTCCTGCAAAATCTGAAGAACATGACGGGCAAGCCGATTCCGCAATCGCTCGTGAAAGAACGCGGTGTCGCAATCGACGCTATCACCGACGTTACGCACATGTTCCTGGCTGATAAGAGAGTTGCCATTTACGGACACCCGGATCTTGTTATCGGACTTGCCGAATATTGTCTAGACCTCGAAATGAAGCCTGTGCTTCTGCTGCTGGGCGACGATCACGGGGGCTACAAAACCGATCCCCGGATCAAAGCTCTTCAGGAAAATGTAGAGTTTGATATGGAAATCATTATGAACGCTGACCTGATGGATTTGGAAAGCCGCCTGCAGAACGGACTTGAACTGGATCTTATTCTGGGGCATTCCAAGGGCCGGTTCATCTCCATCGACTACAAAGTGCCAATGGTTCGTGTAGGGTTCCCGACCTATGACCGCGCGGGATTGTACCGTCATCCGGTTGTCGGCTACAAAGGCGCGATCTGGCTTGCCGAAGAAATGGCGAACACCCTGTTCACCGACATGGAATACAAGAAGAACAAAGAATGGCTGCTGAACGTTTGGTAGGATAACGGCAGACCGATAACCTGCTCTGATCTGTATCTAATCCATCTGCCGGACCCGAGGCTTTCGAGGGTTCGGCAGAATTTTCAATATAAGGGGGAACCTCCGCGATGGGTTTGACGTTTAACGAGTATGATTTGGAGACGTTTGAAGAGAAGTACCGGGACGCTCTTGCCTATCACCGGCGTGCGGAACAGTTTCAGCGGGAGAACCAGCGATACAGTCTCGTATTCAACGTTGCCTGCGTGGCGCTGGAGAGCTACCTCGTAGCCATGTGTTATCTTTACGACACGCCGCCCTTGAACCATAATTATATTTGTCTCATGAATGCTGTGGAGACTGCGATGGATTTTCCGAAGGAGCTGAACAAGGAGATCCGGTCGCTGGATTTCATTTTTGGCATTTGTTCGCTTGATGATTATTTTCACGGCACACCCGAACCGGAGGATGCGGACCGGGTGCTGTCCATGTGCGTCGCGGTTCGTGATTTATTTGACCAGGAAAAGATTGCGGAAGTCCGCGCGGCTTTTGGCGTGGGTGCGGAAGATGGGGAGGATTCGCCCGCCGCGGGTTGACTGTCGCCCTATATATAAGCGATTTGCATGGGAAGAAAAAGGAGGGAGAACGTGCGGCTTCATTATTTGCAGCATATTGAGCTTGAGCACCCGGGCAGTATTCTTGAATGGGCCAGTGCGAATGGCCATACCGTCACACACACCAAGTTCTTTAAGGGTGAACCGCTTCCGGCGCTGGAGAACTTCGACTGGCTGGTGATCATGGGCGGTCCCATGAACATTTATGAGGAAGACAGCTATCCCTGGCTGATGCAGGAGAAGGAACTGATTCGCGGCGCCATTGACGCAGGCAAAACCGTGCTGGGTCTTTGTCTGGGCGCTCAGCTGATTGCTGACGTGATCGGCGGCAAAGTTACGAAGAACGGCCAGCCGGAGATCGGCTGGATTCCGGTCCGGTGGAGCGAAAAAGCGCAAAGCAGCCCCTTGTTCTCGTTCTTCCCCCGGGATTCGGTAGTGTTCGAGTGGCATTACGACACGTTCAGCGTTCTTCCGCCCGAGGCGGAGATTCTGGCCGAGAGCGAGGCGTGCAGCCATCAGGCTTTTGTATACAAGGAGCGAGTGTTCGGATTCCAGTTCCATCTGGAGAATACGCCGCAGCTGCTGCAGGGTTATATTGAGGAAAGCGGGAGCGAGATGATTCCCGCCGCTTATGTCCAATCGCCGGAAGAGGTGCTCAGCCATCCGGAATATCT
>NZ_ASSC01000066.1 GCF_000520735.1 Paenibacillus forsythiae T98 | reverse complement strand
GGGCGGCCGCCGTCATTATCGCCCCGATCCAGGCTGTATCAAGATAGCCCATGTAATCGACCGCGTAGCCTCCAAGCACCGACCCGGCGGCGATGCCGATGTTGAAGGCGGAGATGTTCAGCGCGGAAGCAACCGACTTGGCGGATGGAACCAGCTTCTCGGCCAGCATCAGAACGTAGGCCTGAACGCCCGCCGACATCATGAAGGCGAAGAGGCCCAGCAAGATAATGGACAGAATGCTTGAATGCCTGCCGGGGAGCAGCCAGATCTGCAGCAAGAGCGCCGCTGTCTGAAACAGGAACACATACCGGAGCGCCTTCACCGGATGTCCGTTCGCCAGCTTGCCTCCCGCCAGATTGCCGGCGGCGACGGCGATGCCGTAGACGAGCAGCAGCAGGGAGATGGAACCGGATGAGAAGCCGCTGATCTCTTCCAGAATGGGAGACAGATAAGTGAACAAGGCGAAGGTTCCGCCAAAACCGGCTACGGTCATGAGCAGCGCCATCAGAATGCGCGGATTGCCGGCTAGTCTGCCCACATCCCCGATTGTCGGCGCAGCGTCCTCACGGGAGACTTTGTTGACCGCGAATATAATGACCAGCAGACCAATGAGGCCCAGGACGGCGACGGCGGCGAAGCTGAAGCGCCAATTGAACTGCTGTCCGATGTAGGTTCCGAATGGAACCCCCAGAATGGTGGCGACCGTAAGTCCCGTGAACATGATAGAAATGGCGGTTCCTTTCTTGTCTTCAGGGACCATATCGGCGGCGACGGTTGCGGCGACCGCGAAGAAGACGCCGTGGGCCACCGCCGTGACGATTCGGGAGAGCATCAGCAGTGAGTACGACCCGGCGACGGCGGACAACACATTCCCCGCCGTGAACAGCGCCATCAGGAACAGCAGGTAGCCTTTTTTCGGGAGGCGGCCGGTCAGCGCGGCTACGATCGGGGTGCCGATGGCGATAGCTGCGGCGTAGCCCGAGACCAGAGTTCCGGCCTTGGTTATCGTGATTCCAAGATCAGCGGCCACCGTCTGGAGAAGACCGACGATTACAAATTCGGTCGTGCCGATGGCAAAGGCGCTGACGGCCAGTGCGAACAGCGCGAGATAGATTTTCGTGGACATAGATTCACCTCCTTTAATGATAAAAATAGTAGATCATCACTCATGAAGATTCAAATATAGAATTAAAGTTTCTATAATAGAAACAATTAGGGCCCCTTAAGGATTAAGTAGACCAGACAAAGCCTGCGGTCTTTTTTGACTATGAGGTCAAGAACAATATACGATTGCCGTGGGCGTAATGTGTTCATTCAAAATGCCGTATAGAGGCGGGTTCTTATGCATGAAGTACGAATAAGCGATCCGTTGTCTCCTAAAATTTGTAGCCTTTCAGGAAGAATGATAGACTTTAGATGAAACAATTCATCCATATTTAAGCAGTTGATCGATAGGAGGCGTTAGCTTGATCGAAATTACAGCTTCTTATGCGGATTCCCTTGCCCCTAATAGCGCCGCCATCAAGAATGCCCTCGGACTGGTTCAGAAAAACAAATTCACCTCATTCCACCGATCCGAAGCCGGCGATTTGCTGTTTGGGGAATGTCAAGGAAGCGGCAGCACCGGTTATTTGGCCTCGGCCGATTTTACTCAACCGGACAAGCCGGTGTTCCGCTGTACCTGTCCCAGTCGTCAGTTCCCGTGCAAGCATGCACTGGGACTGTTGTATGCACTGGATCAAGGCAAGACCTTTGTGGTAGCGCCGGTTCCGGAAGATCTGGCATCCAAACGGGAAAAGGCGGAGAAACGGGAGGAGAAACGGCAGCAGAAGGGAGCCTCCCCCGCAGGGGAAAAGCCGAAGAAGAGCAGCAAAGCCGCACTGACCAAAAAAGTAGCAGCTCAGCTCCAGGGATTGGAGCTGCTGGAGAAGCTTCTGCTTGAGCTGGTCCGCGCCGGGCTTGGCACGGTGAACGACAAGACGCTGAAGAATCTGAACGCCCAGGCCAAAGAACTGGGCAATTATTATCTCACGGGGCCGCAAGCCGAGCTGCGGAGGCTGATTCTGCTGATGCAGGAGGAAGCCGGGGGAGGCTTTGCCTATTCCATGGAACAGCTAACGATGCTGCATGCCCTGATTCGGAAGGGACGGAGCCATCTAAAGTCTAAACTGGAGAGTGGCTCTCCGGAGCCGGACCCCGGATCGGAATTGGAGGAACTGCTGGGCCATTCCTGGCAGTTCGCCGAACTAAAGCGGCACGGAATGGCCGTGGAGGGGGCGGAGCTGCTGCAGCTTGCGTTTACCGGGTATGACGACCGGGCACGTCAGGAATACGTGGATCTAGGCTACTGGGTGCAGCTGGACACGGGCAAGATTCACCGCACCTTGCAGTATCGCCCGTATAAAGCGGCCCGCCATATCCGCGAGGAAGACAGCTTCATGGATGTGGTACAGGCGCGGGAGCTGGTTCTCTATCCGGGAGGGCTGAACCCGAGAGTGCGTTATGATGAGTGGCAGCCCCGCCGTCCGGACGGCGGAGACTGGGAGGCAGTTGCCCGAAGCGCCCATCGTTCGTATGTGGACGTCCTGAAGCTGGTCCGCAATCAGCTTAAGAATCCGCTGGCCGATCGAATGCCCGTCATGCTGCTGCATGTCGCCGAAACGCTTGTTACCGAGGGCGACGAATACATAATCCGCGATGAGAGAGGGAACATGCTGCCGCTGAGCGATATTAGCGATGCCGGACCGGGGACGGCGGATCTGCTGTCCTGCGTAAGACGCAACCGTCTTCAAAATATCGCCCTGCTCGCAAGATTCCGTCATCTGCCAGGTGAAGGCCGGCTGGCTGTTCAGCCGCTTACCGTAATCCGCGAAGATGAAAGGATTCGTCTGCTCTACTAAAAGAGGACAAGAGGTGAACAGGATGAGCACGACTTTATTGAATGAACTGCGTCTGGAGCTTGACCGCCTGTATATTGCCGGCAGCGATCTGGCGGCGGATGACTTTCGCCTGAAGCGCCTTGTGCCCAGGTTCCAGGCTCTTGGCGAGCGGGCGCCGGTGTTCAAGAGACTGGCCGAGGGGATGGAAGGTCTGACCCAATCGGGGAATTCTCCCGAGCTTGGCGCCTCGCGCCTGCAGGAGCTGGGCCTGCTGCTGACCTCGGTGCTGGCGACCCAGGGTTCAACGGGCATTCGCGGGGAGATAGGTCCGCTACCTGATGGGGGGACGGATCTGCCTACCCCGCTGACTTACCGTCAGCTGTCAGAGCTTCGCAGGGTCCTGACCTCAAGCGGCGGAGGCCGCTACGAGATTGTCACTTCAGCCTTCGAGAAAGGATACTTCTCCGACCTTCGGCTGCTGCCTCTGGCCATTCGGGCTCTAGGCGATCCATATGCGGAGCTGGCCGACTATGCCATGAGATATATTGTTCCTTCGTATGGAGAACAAGCGGCTCCGCTGCTGGCAGCAGGGTTCGATCCTGCCGGCGGAAGGCCGCAAGCCCGCTGCCTTGTTACCCTTGCCGCGATCGGACGGGAAGCGGACAAGACCTTGATTGCCGCGGCGGCCGAAAGCGGAAGCGACGAGGTCAGGATTGCAGCCATTGAATCGCTGGGGCAGTACCCGGAATACGCGCCGGCGCTGATTGGATACTGCGGCGATGGCAAGAAGGCCATCCGCCAAGCCGCCTATGCGGCTTTAGCCGAAAGCTCTACGCCGGAGGGTCTGGAGAAGCTATATACGGCTTTCAGCGGCAAGGACCGGGAGCTTGCGTCCGAAGCGCTTCGGCGCCACCCTTCGGGCTCCCTCAATCCGAAGCTGGCTACGC
>NZ_ASSC01000065.1 GCF_000520735.1 Paenibacillus forsythiae T98 | reverse complement strand
CGCCTCTTTCAAACGAAGCTTGCGGCGGGGCCGAAGCTACAGAAAGCGGAACTGCGCTTCAATCAAACCGTGATAAATGCCTTGCTGCTCCGCCAATTCCTGGTGAGTTCCCATTTCCTTGATTTCTCCATGGTCGAGAACGACGATTTGATCCGCATGGCGGATGGTCGACAGCCGGTGGGCGACGATAAACGAAGTACGGCCCTGGAGCAGCACCTTCAACGCCTCCTGGATTTTCAGCTCCGTTTCGGTATCAATGCTCGCCGTCGCTTCATCCAGAATCAGAATTCGCGGGTCGGCCAGCAGCGCCCGGGCAAAAGACAGCAGCTGCCGCTGCCCCATGGACAGCGCGCTGCCGCGCTCTTCCACCTCGGTCTCGTATCCGTCCGGGAGCTTCATAATAAAATCATGGGCGTCCACCGCCCTGGCCGCTTCCTCCACATCCAGATCGCTCGCGTTCAGCCTCCCGAAACGGATGTTGTCCCTGATCGTTCCGGAGAAGATGAACGTGTCCTGCAGTACGATGCCGATCTGGCTCCGGAGACTGCTCAGCGTAACATCACGGATATCCTGGCCGTCTATGGTAATCCTGCCTCCTGTTATATCGTAGAAGCGGCCAATCAGATTAATAATCGTGCTTTTGCCCGAACCAGTATGGCCGACAAGCGCGATTGATTGTCCCGCCGACACTTCAAGATCAATTCCCTTCAGCGCGGCACGGCCTTTTTCATATTCGAAATAAACCTGTTCAAACGAAATGTCCCCATGAATAGTAGGCATTGGCCTGGCCCCCGGCTTGTCCTGTACAAGCGGCTCTTCGTCCAGATATTCAAAAATCCGTTCCGAAGAGGCCATCGCTACGAGCAGCTGATTGTAGGTCTGCCCAAGCCGGTTGATCGGGTCCCAGAAGTTGCTCACGTATGTGCTGAAAGCGACGAGTACGCCGACGGTCAGATTCCCGGTCTGGATCATATGCGCGCCAAGCCAGAACAGAACCAGCGTTCCAAGGCCGCCCGTCACCTCTATAATCGGGCCAAAGCCCTGATTCATTGCCGATGCCTTATCCCAGGATCTCTTGTTGTCCCGGTTCATCATATCGAAATAGTTCATGTTCTCCAGTTCCTGGGTGTATGCCTGGGTGACCCGGATGCCCTGAATCGATTCGTTCAAATGGGAGTTAATCCGCGAATTTTTGATCCGCACCTCCTGCCAGGCGATACGGATCGTCCGGCGATATTTGGTCGAAACCAGGAACATAATCGGAACAGTGAGCATGACGGCAAGGCCCAGCTTCCAGTTCAGAGCCAATAAAATAACGATAATCCCGGCAAGCTGCACGCAATCGATAATCGAGTTGACGACCCCGTTCGTGAACAGATCCTGGAGAGAGTTAATATCATTGGTTACTCGCACCAGCACCGAGCCTGCCGGACGCTTGTCGAAGAAGTTGAACGACAGCTTCTGAATGTGCTTGAACAGGTCGGAACGCAGATCATAAATGACCCGTTGGCCGATCATATTCGTATATTTGATGCGGAATACGCCTGCAATCCACTGCACGAGATACAGCAAGAGGACGCCTGCCGTGAGAAAATACAGCAACGTCAGGTTCGGACTCCCGCTCTTGGGCGCAATCGCCTTGTCGATTGCAAGACTGGTCAGAAACGGGACCATGAGCTTCGTCACCGTCCCCAGCGCCATCATCAGCAGGACAAGCGGCAGCATTTGCCTGGTATACGGCTTCATATAACCGAACAGCCTGGTAAACTGCTTCCAGTCAAAAGCCTTGTCGATAATATCGTCGTCCTTGTAAACAAATCTTTCATGCACCGATATATCTGTTTCCGGTTTCAGCGAAGCCGGGGCTTCTTTACTTCTACTCGCCGTTGTTTGATTCACTGGTCTTCACCTCCGGCGGCCTTCGCCAAATAATCGGCATACTGAATCCGGTACACATCCTGATACGCCCCCGGTCTGCCAATCAGCTCCTCATGGGTGCCCTGCTGAACAATTTTCCCTTCATCCATGACAAGGATCTGATCGGCATGCCGGAGAGAGGATATCCGGTGAGCGATAATGAGCGTCGTCCGGCCCCGCATAACCTCCTGAAAGCCCGTCTGGATTTCATGCTCTGTTTCCATATCGACCGCGCTGGTGGCGTCGTCAAGAATCAATATCCGCGGATTCTTCAGCAAAGCTCTGGCGATGGCGATCCGCTGCTTCTGCCCCCCGGAGAGGCCCATGCCGCGCTCTCCCACAACGGTGTCATAGCCTTCCGGCATTTCCATAATAAAATCATGGGCCTTGGCCAGTTTGGCCGCCCGAATGACCTCTTCCATCGACACCTCTTTCAGCCCGTAAGCGATATTCCCCCGGATGGAGGAAGAGAACAGAAAGGTTTCCTGGAATACGGCGGCGATCTGCGATCTCAGGCTCCGCACTCCCAGCTCCCTGATGTCAGTACCGTCAAGCCTGATGCTGCCTTCATCCACATCATAAGCCCGCATCAGCAGCTGAATAACGGTTGATTTGCCCGAGCCGGTTCCACCCAGAAAACCGATAACCGAACCCGGTTTAGCTTCAAAATGAATGTCCACAACAGCCGGCAGCTTGTTTCCGTAAGCAAAGGTAACATGGTTAAAGACGATATGCCCCTTGACCTCGGACGAGCTCAGCTCTGTGGCGTCGGGTTTATCCTGCACGTCAATCCACTGGTTCAGCACCTCCAGCACTCTCTCTCCGGAAGCCTTGGACTGCGTATAGTTGTTAATATGAAAGCCCAGACCCCATACCGGCGCAATAATATACCAGATCAGGCTGAAAAAAGCGACAAGTTCCCCAAGCGTCATATCTTTGTTGATGACCAGCGTTCCGCCCACTCCAAGCAGAATCGCCACGCACGCGCAGGCCAGAAACTCCATAGCCGGGAAGAACCGGCTCCATAGGCCGGAGGCGTAGATTTGATTGTTCTTGTAGCGCTCATTGCGCCCGGAGAATTTCTCGATCTCATACGGCTCCCGGGCAAAAGATTTGACCGTCCGCACACCGGTAACGTTCTCCTGAACCGTTGTAGTCAGCTCGCTGAGCGCCTGGCGCATCTCCTGAAAAGCGGGATGGATACGGGATTCGAATTTAAAAGCTATCGCGGCCAGAAGCGGCATCGTAACCAGCGTAACGAGCGTAAGCTGCCAATTCAGCGAGAACATCATGATCGATCCGAAGACCACCATGAAGAATACATTGAGCAGCTGCGCAAATCCGAAGCCGATAAAATGCCGGATCGCTTCCAGGTCACCGGTCAGCCGGGACATCAGATCGCCGGTCTTGGCGGTGTCATAATAACGGAACGACAAAAATTGAAGTTTTTCATAACACGCGTTTCGAAGACTGTAGGCCAGGTAATTTCCGAGTCTTCCTCCGAAGAAGCCGTGCGCAAACTGCAGAGACGCTTTTACGCATACGACCGCCAATACGGTCAAGGCAAGCAGGGGAACTTCACTAAATTTCATAGGCAAGATAACATCGTCAATCAACTTTCGAAGCAGGTTGGGGGTAATCAGCCCGACGGCTGTAGCGGCCGCCAGACAAACAATCGACAGAATCAGAAAATGCAGCCTCTCCCGGTAAAAAACCCGCAGCTGCCTGAGAACATCCATGTCTCTCCTCCTTTATTTTCACAAGTTTCCGAGCTTTAACGCTTTCAATTTCTAGAGACTTTAAGGAGTTTATCACTCCTGCATTAATGGTGCAAAGCGGAAAAATACCCAAAATTAACGTTATACGCTCAAAATCACCGATTATCCCGGCTAAATATATCCCTGGATTCATAGAATGCTTCCGTTTTCTCACAAATGCCCGCTTCTACAAGAAAATTGAAGCAAATAAAAAGCGTCCCCATTGCCGGAAACGCTCATGGTTATCCCTCTCACTATAAGCTGCCATACCCAGCCGCTTCGGATTAATCAGGAGGGTTCAGGCATCTCCATCTCCGTCATCACTTGCCACGTTACCCCGTACTTGTCCTCAAGCTGGCCGAAATGCGCTCCCCAAAATTGCTGCTTCAACGCGTCGATGACTTTGCCGCCTTCGGCAAGCTTATCAAAAGCCGCATAAGCCTCTTCTTGGGTCGAGAATTCCAGCAATAGAGCCTGCCCATTTCCCCGCTCAATCGTCCACAAGGAATCACACATATAGAATGGAATACCGGCCGCTTTGAAGCTCAGATGCATAACCTTGTCCTTGTACTCCGGATTCGGATCGGGGCCATCCGCGAATGTCATGACACTCAGAATTTCTCCGCCGAGCGCCTCCGCATAAAACGCAGCCTGTGATCTTGCATCCTCCGAAAAAAGGTATGGGGTCAGTCTGGCCATGCTTCAACATCCTTTCATTCCTGAGTTTGAGTTTCTGTATTCATATTATTACAGAACATACGTTCTCGTCAAGTCCCAACTTTAGTTTATAATATAAAAAGCCTCACCGCGAGGGCGAGGCGTTCACTCCTTATTTCTTGATGACCATTCTTGAGGTTTTTTTATTCACCTCGGCATCATGGTCGGCAATAAAATCATTCAGCAATTTTTGCGCGGAAATGCATTCGGTCGGTGTATTGGCACCCGTTGTTTGCAGCAGCTCCACCATTTTCTCCTTGATGTTCAAATCGGCTAACGAATCACCGCCGCGCAAGAAACAGAATTTGATGTCCTCCCCTTCCGGGAGATACCTCACGCTTTGGCTCGTTGCCGAATCCATCGTGAAAAACTCGAGGTTGCCCTCCAGATTGATACCGCCAAAAGCAAGCATAACCTTTACACCGCGTTCATTTAAATCATCCGAATTAAAAAAATCGGCCAAGGCATTATTGATGACAGAAAAGTCCGTCTTCACATCAAAGTAGGGCAGCATTTGGACCGACAGCTCTTCACACGGCCCTTGGCTGCCTGCGAAAGCAATAAAAGCCTGATTCCCGATATTAATAAACCGCTGATAATCTTCTTGCAAAGTTTCCTTATTTTCCCCGATTAATAATCCATCGCTCATCACGCATAAAAAGTCCTTCCGGCCCAAAACAGACACGAAGCTCATATGACCCCTCCCAATCTTGTATATAAAAAATAAAATACGTGTCCGAGCGCCTTGGGCATAAAAGCGTCAAGACCGCTGCGGACACGTATTTGCATGTTAGGCAAGCCGGACGGCCTTGATTGTTCAAGACTAGCCGATGCTTCCCTCCATCTCAAACTTGATAAGACGGTTCATCTCGACGGCGTATTCCATTGGCAGCTCCTTGGTGAACGGCTCAATGAAGCCCATGACGATCATCTGGGTCGCTTCGGCTTCCGTAAGGCCCCGGCTCATCAGGTAGAAGAGCTGCTCCTCGGATACCTTGGAGACGGTCGCTTCATGCTCCAGCGTAATATTATCGTTCATAATCTCATTATAAGGAATCGTATCCGAAGTAGATTCGTTATCCATAATGAGCGTATCGCATTTGATATTCGACTTCGCGCCTTCCGCCTGGCGGCCGAAGGAAGCGAGTCCGCGGTAAGTCACCTTTCCGCCGTGCTTGCTGATCGACTTGGAAATGATAGTCGACGTTGTGTCCGGTGCCAGATGAATCATCTTGGCGCCGGCATCCTGGTGCTGGCCTTTGCCGGCCACCGCGATGGAGAGCACGGAACCTTTGGCTCCGCGTCCTTTCAGAACGACTGCCGGGTATTTCATCGTCAGCTTGGAACCGATGTTGCCGTCAACCCATTCCATCGTCGCGTTTTCTTCCGCAACTGCGCGTTTGGTAACAAGGTTGTAGATGTTCGGTGCCCAGTTCTGAATGGTGGTATAGCGGACGCGCGCGTTCTTTTTACAGATGATTTCAACGACCGCGCTGTGCAGCGAATTCGTGCTGTAGACCGGAGCGGTACAGCCTTCCACATAGTGCACAAAGCTGTCCTCATCCGCAATGATCAGCGTTCTTTCGAATTGTCCCATGTTCTCGGAGTTGATGCGGAAGTAAGCCTGCAGCGGAATTTCGCATTTCACACCCTTCGGAACGTAGATAAAGCTTCCGCCCGACCAAACGGCGCTGTTCAGCGCAGCGAACTTGTTGTCTGTCGGAGGAATCACGGTGCCGAAGTACTCCTTGAAAATCTCTGGATGCTCGCGCAGAGCCGTATCCGTATCCGTAAATATAACGCCCTGCTCTTCAAGATCCTGCTGCATGCTATGATAGACAACCTCGGATTCGTACTGCGCCGACACACCCGCAAGGAATTTTTGCTCCGCTTCGGGGATACCGAGCTTATCGAAGGTTTCCTTAATTTCGGAAGGAACCTCTTCCCAGGTCTTGCCCTGCTTCTCGGATGGTCTCACGTAGTACTGTATATCGTCGAAATCAAGCTCGTCAAGGTTTCCGCCCCAGCGCGGCAGCGGCATTTTACCGAATTGTTCGAGCGATTTCAGACGGAAGTTCAGCATCCACTCCGGCTCATTCTTGATCGCCGAGATTTCCTTGACAATTTCCGGAGTCAGCCCTTTACCCGTTTGAAATACCGCCTTGTGCTCGTCCCGAAAACCATATTTGTACTCTTCAATTTCAGGCGCTTTTTTGGCCATAGGGGTAAGCCTCCTTCAGTTTATTTAGTGGTGGTGCCGCTCTTCCTCGTCGATGCCCTTGCGCAGCGCATTCCAGGCCAGTGTCGCACACTTGATCCGGGCCGGAAATTTGTTGACGCCGGAAAGGGCCTCCAGATCCTCGTAATCGTCGAACGTCACGTCCTCGCCTTTCATCAGTGCGGAGAATCGGCTGGCCAGATCCAGCGCCTTCTCTACGGTCTTCCCTTTAACGACTTCGGTCATCATCGATGCGGAGGACATGCTGATCGAGCAGCCTTCGCCGACATACCGGGCTTCCTTCACAATTCCGTCTTCCACTTTAAGCTGTAAGGTAATACGGTCGCCGCAGGTTGGATTGTTCAATTCGACCTTCATGCTGTCATCCTCGAACAAGCCGCGGTTCCGGGGATTCTTATAATGATCCATAATGACACGTCTGTACAAATCATCCAATTGCATCGGCGAAATACTCCTTTGTCCGGATTAATGCCACGGCCAGCCGGTCAATA
>NZ_ASSC01000064.1 GCF_000520735.1 Paenibacillus forsythiae T98 | reverse complement strand
CCAGCACCAGGTCGGAGTGGCCGTGGTAGCAGCCCGCGAACTTGATGATCTTGGTCCGGCCGGTATACGCCCGGGCGACCCGGATCGTCGACATGACGGCCTCGGTGCCGGAATTGACGAACCGGACCTTGTCCAGCGACGGGATGGCTTCCTTGAGCATCTTGGCCAGGGTGATCTCCAGCGAGGTCGGGGTTCCGTACAGCACACCGTTCTCTGCGGCCCTCGTAATGGCGGCGGTAATATGCGGATGGGCGAACCCGGTAATGACGGGACCGAAGGCTGCGAGATAATCGATGTAGCGGTTGCCGTCCTCGTCCCAGAAATGCGCGCCGGCAGCGCGCTTCATGAAGACGGGCGCTCCGCCGCCCACCGCCTTGAAGGATCTGGAGGGGCTGTTGACGCCTCCGACGATGTGCTGGAGCGCTTCCTGGTACAACTGTTCAGAGGTGGAACGATTCATAAGCGTATCATCCTTTCGATTGGGGCGAGAGATGAACGGGCGGACAGCGGATATCCGCCGTCCGCCCGCTGCCCGGGTGAAAATAGGGTTCAGAGCTTAAAGCCAAGGCTTGCTTACGGTGTGCTATTCGCTTCCCGCCGAGGCGGAAGGCGACGAGGATGGAGACGGCGATGACTCAGCCTCCGTCCTCGTCATCGTCTCCTCCACGAACCGCTTCAATTCATCGAGACTGCGGATGCCGAGCACGGATTGGCCCCTGACGGTCTCCTCTTGCAAGAGCTTCATCGGCGGAATCTGCTCGCTGCCGGCCATGCTGCTGCCATAGCCGACATTCGCCAGCTTCCACATATCGTTTATGGACAGGTTCGTGTCGATATAGGGACTGACCTCCGACAGAATGCTTGGCAGCTTGACGAGCGCCGTGGTGCTCTTGAGCTTGTCCGCAACGGCGCTCAGGAAAGCGCGCTGGCGCTGCGTTCGCGTATAGTCCGAGGTGGCGTCATGGCGGAAACGCACATACTGGAGCGCCTTGTTGCCGTCAAGGTGCTGATAGCCTTTTTTGAGATCAATATCGTACTCGGGCCCGTCGGCCTTGGTCTTGTAGACCATGTCCTTCTCGACTGTATAGTCGATGCCGCCGACCGCGTCCACCAGCTTGATGAAGCCCTGGAAGTCGGTGTAGACGTAGTATTGTATCGGAATGCCGAGCAGATCGCTGACGGTCTCCATCGCCGTGTTGGGGCCGTAGATGATCGCCGAGTTGATCCGGTCTTGTCCGTGGCCCGGAATCGATACGTAAGTATCCCGGAGGATGGAGAAGACGTGGGCTTTTTTGGTCACCGGATTAAGAGAAGCCACCAGCATCGTGTCCGAGCGGGGAATTTCGCCCTTCTTCACGCCGCGCGCGTCCACACCCATCAGCAGAATATTGACGGGCTCCGTTCCCTCCCATTTCGGGGGATCAGGCGTATCCTCGTCTACCGTTTCCACATTTTTGAATGGAGAATCTTCGCCATGCTTGCTCATACCTTCAAGACCTTGATAAATGGAAGTGAAGAAGTATGCGGCTCCCAAGGCCAGAAGCAGAAGGAGGATCAGCAGGATTCGAATCAGAGTTTTCTTGGAGTTTCCCTTCTTGGCGTGTCGTTTCGATCTTGGCGGCATTTCACGCTCTTCCTTTCACATTTGCATTCCCTACATTATAATTTCTTTTATGGATACAATCAATTGGACGCCCTGGGGGTCAAAATAACACAAAGAGCCATAAATTCTATTGAAGGAGTGTATAATTATGGAAGAGTTGTCCATCGGACAAGAGGCGCCGGACTTTACGCTACCCGCCTCGGACGGAAGCGAAGTCACCTTAAGCCAGTATAGAGGACGGAAGGTGGTGCTGTATTTTTATCCGAAAAATATGACGCCGGGCTGCACACAGGAAGCTTGCGAGCTAAGAGATGTCAATGACCGGATTACGGCGAAGGGAGCCGTTATTCTGGGCGTCAGCCCCGACAGCCTCCAGTCGCACGCCAAATTTATCGCGAAGAACGGACTGCCCTTTCTGCTGCTCTCCGATGAGGATCACAAGGTAAGCGAGCAGTACGGCGTGTGGCAGCTCAAGAAGCTGTATGGCAAGGAATTCATGGGCATTGTGCGCTCCACCTTCCTGATCGATGAACAGGGCATTGTGTCCGATATCTGGAAAAAGGTGCGGGTAAAGGGCCATGCGGAAGCGGTCGCGGCGGTCATTGACGGGGAATAAGCGGCTATATTGAAGTCTCCGGCGTTCCGTTAAATTTTTTACTGTTACATTTTTAACAGCTTTTCCTAGCCTGTTGTGTGATATTTTTCCTATAGTTAAAATTTTCAATAAGGCGTGGTGATGGCGGAATGCAGCTGAGGATCGGGCTCGATGTAGGGTCGACTACGGCTAAATTGGTTGTCATGGAACGGAATGTGGTAGTTCATGAGAATTATATAAGGCACTATAGCGATATAAAAAAAGCGGTTCTCTCTTTGCTGGATAAAGTGATGTCCCTGTTTCCGGAAAGGGAAGCGGCGCTCTCGGTAAGCGGTTCTTCCGGCTTGTCTCTGTCCAGGCTGGGCAATGTGCCCTTTGTTCAGGAGGTTATCGCTTGTACGAAAGCGATCAGCGAGCTGCTTCCGTCCTGCGACACCGCGATAGAGCTTGGAGGAGAGGACGCCAAAATCATCTATCTCACCGGAGGCATTGAGCAGAGGATGAACAATGCCTGCGCGGGCGGGACAGGCGCTTTCATTGATCAGATGGCGGCGCTGCTGCAGACCGATCCCGGCGGCCTTGACAGACTCGCGGCGGATCATCAGCGCATCTATCCCATCGCTTCCCGCTGCGGCGTGTTCGCCAAGAGCGACATTCAGCCGCTGCTTAACGAGGGCGCGCGCCGCGAGGATGTGGCGGCTTCGATCTTCCAAAGCATCGTGAACCAGACGATTGCCGGTCTGGCTTGCGGCCGCAAGGTGCGCGGACGGGTGGCTTTTCTGGGCGGTCCGCTGACTTATTTGTCCCAGCTTCGGGCCCGGTTCGCGGAGACGCTGGAGCTTGCGGAGGAAGACATTCTGTTCCCGGAGAGATCGCAGTATTTCGTAGCCATCGGCTCGGCGTTATCCGAGAGCGG
>NZ_ASSC01000063.1 GCF_000520735.1 Paenibacillus forsythiae T98 | reverse complement strand
TGCGTATTATGGATGGAATGGAGGGGCGAGCCTAAATAGGCTACGCCCCTTTCTTTAATGGGTTTTGGAAGTTATAACTGATTTCGATTGAACCGTCTTTATGAACTTCCACACGGTTAATCATTTTGTGAATCATATCCCTCAGGATTTCCTCGTTGCTTACTTCTAACGCGGCGAACTTCATTAACTCCGCTTTAAACGCTGTTACTCGTGATTCTGTATCGTGTTCGTGGGCGATTTCAGTTTGAAGCCGAGCCGTTCTTTCCTCTAATGACTGACGTTCGTTCTTGACCGCCCCACAGCAAGCGTTGAACATCTCCTTATCAATATCTTCGCTCGTCCATTTCCTCGTAAGCTGAACAAGTTCTTTATCCAGTTTGCTAATTTCATGCTGTACCTATTCAAGTTCCTTAACGGCACTATTTTTCTTAATTCCTGCTCGTTGGATTGTTACGTCAACTAACGATTGCATGTTAAGTGAGTTATCAATCAGGTCTTTCAGATTGGCTAGTACAACTTGTTTTAGAGCGTCATGTTTGATGATATGTGAGGAACACTTTTTTGAAGTGTTCTTTTGATAGGTCGAACAGACGTATGACTGACGGTCATTCTTGAAGTTCATTCCTGCTCCACAGTCTGCACAGAAAGCAACCCTCGCGAATAACGATTTGCGCCCCCTGCCCCTGAACACTCGAGTAGCCCTTTGTTTTATTTTCTCCTGAACGGCTTCAAACTGTTCGCAATTAATGAGAGGTTCATGTGTGTTGGGAATGACTATCCATTCACTTTCGTCAATATAGGCAGAGCCACCCAAGCGAGGGCGGCTCTTTATTGTGTGTAGAAGGCAAGTTAGGCTTTAAATTAGACCAAATTCATAACTTATCCTCATGTAACAAGAAGTTTTTGAATGATGTACCCTACTAATAAATTGAATTGATTTTCAGCAGAGACCTACCCCCTGCCGAATGAATTGCTTTTTGTTGCCGCAGCAGAGTTTACCCTCATTCGCTCCGTACCAAATTTTTCTGAAATGGTGTTGTACGCACATTTTATGATAAAAAACTGGTAAGTTCAAAATAAAGCATAATATGGTACACTGGTATAGCAAATAATTAATATTCAACTAAGTTAGTTATAGGGAAGGATTTTTATGTCGTATACAAAACAAAATAAAAACGGGATAGAACTAAATAGGCTTTATGAAGAAGACTTCCCCGTTCATGAATGGTACAGATTTGTTCTGTCATATCCGCCCCATTTAGTCAGGAACTATTTGGTTGATTTTGGAATGAATCAAACACACACTGTATTAGACCCTTTTTGTGGAACGGGAACAACAATTGTTGAATGTAAAAAGTCTGGGATTAAATCAATAGGTATTGAAGCTAACCAAATTGCCCATCTTGCTTCAAAAGTAAAAACGAACTGGTCTATTAACGAAGATAGGTTGCTTGACTTATCTAGAACCGTCGCTGAGGAAGCAGAACGCACAATACAAAATTATAATTCAGAATATAAAACACTAACAGAATCACAAGAAAAGCTTATTATTAGTAATTCAATTAGTCAAATCCCGTTACACAAAACACTCATATTGTTAGAGATAATTCTTAGATACAAAGATAAAGAACTTACAGACCATCTTTTAATTTCACTTGCTAAACAAATAGTTTTTTCATATAGCAATCTTAAGTTTGGTCCGGAAGTCGGGGTAAGTCGAATAAAAAAGACTGACGCTGACGTAGTTGGTTTATGGTTTGAACAAATTGAGACTATGGTACGGGATATTAAACAATTTAAAGAACTATCCGCGATAAAATCCGAGGTAATTCTTGGAGACGCAAGAAATATTAATGCGCTTATACCAAAAGAATCAGTTGATGCAATTATTACTTCACCGCCATATCCAAATGAAAAGGATTATACTAGGACAACTAGACTAGAATCAGTAATCCTAGGTTTTATTAAAGAGAAAAGCGATTTGCGACGCAATAAAGAACGGCTCTTGCGGTCAAATACAAGAAATGTCTATGTTAGCGATAATGATGAAATATGGGTTGAAAATAATGAATTGGTCAAAAATGTAAGTCAGATGATTGAGGACAAAAGAATTGAACTAGGAAAAACATCAGGTTTTGAGAAGTATTATCACCGTGTGGTAGAATTATATTTTGGTGGTATTGCCAAGCATCTTGAATCAATGAAAACTATTCTTAGGCCGGGTGCAAGATTAGCATATGTAGTGGGTGACCAAGCATCTTATTTCAGAGTGTTGATTAAAACTGGTGAAATAATTGCAGATATTGCAAACTCACTAGGTTACCAAGTAGATAGAATTGATTTATTTAGGACTAGGCTCTCAACAGTAACAAAAGAACAGCTTCGTGAAGAAGTAGTAGTACTAACTTGGAAGGGATAAGGAGGGGCTGAGCGGTTTGGATGAGGAAAAGTCAGAGAACAGGTATTCGGCTATAGTTGATTATATTTTTCAAGAGAAATATAGTGAAGGTATGGAGAGGGTGGAATTTAAACGTTCAGAATTTGAAACGACCGCTGAAATACTTGGTATAAAGCTACCGAAAAATTTAGGGGATGTAATATATTCGTTTAAATTCAGAACCGCTCTTCCAATGAGTATTATAAATAAAGCACCCGTTGGAAAGGAATGGGTGATAAAGAATATTGGTAGAGGAGAGTATGCTTTTGTGGCGACAAGAGTAGCAAGGATTTTACCTGATACTATGTTATTAAGCGTAAAAGTTCCAGATGCTACACCGGGTATCGTACAAAAATTCGCACTATCAGATGAACAAGCGTTATTAACAAAAGTTAGATATAATAGGTTATTAGATATTTTTACAGGCGTTACATGTTACTCATTACAAAACCACTTAAGAACGACTGTTCCGGGGATTGGGCAAGTTGAAACAGATGAGATTTATGTAGGTATTGATAAGCAAGGGAAACAATATGTTTTTCCTGTTCAGGCAAAAGGTGGTAATGATGAGCTTGGTGTTGTTCAAATTGAACAGGATATATTGCTTTGCCGTCACAAATACCCTGATTTGATTTGCAGAGCGATTGCTACACAGTTTATTAACGGCAATTTGATAGCTATGTTTGAGTTTGTTCTGGATGGAGATGAAGTGAAAAAAGTTACGGAAAAACACTATGAGTTGGTATCGCCAGATAACATTAGCATCGAAGAAATTAGAAAATATAATGAACTACCAGATTAAAGCTGAAAAATTAAGGCTAACCAAAGCGGGAGGCCTTTTTTTCTTATAAATTTGTTTGAGGGCGAAACTTATGGATAATATAATTTCATTAACAATCACGGATGATATTATTATTGAACTCAGTAAGAAAGATGACAGAATAAATAAGTTAATATCTTTAGTAGGATGCTTAAATATAGCGATACGTGAGAATCGATTTGAAGCACTTGTACGGTCAATTATCGGTCAACAAATATCCATAAGTTCTGCAAGAACGATTTATTCAAAAATGCAGGTGCTTTGTGGAAAAATTAGACCCGAATCCCTTTATATTGTTTCTAGTGAAGAATTACGAAAGGCAGGTGTTTCAAAGCCTAAGATTTCATTTATAAAAGATTTGTCTGAGAAAGTCTTATCAGGAGAAATGGATTTAAATAGTTTAGATGATTATTCATCTGATGAGATAATCATTATTTTGACAAAAGTAAAAGGTATTGGTGTGTGGACTGCTCAGATGTTTTTAATTTTTTCATTAGGTAGGTTGGATATAGTTGCTCTAGGGGATTCAGGTCTTCAACGTGCATGCAAATGGCTTTATTATGATGAAGGAAATAAAGATGGTATTAATATTTTGGCAGATAAAGCAAAACATTGGCATCCGTATGGCACAGTAGCTTCCTTATACCTTTGGGAAGCAATAAATAAGGGTTATGTTGACAAATTTAACTCGATTAATGAATGTATCAGAACTTAACTAGTTTAGGTATTGACGTTCCACTGCTGAATTATCAACATTGATTGCCGGAACTTTCGATTTTGATTGACGATTACGACTGACAGGAACAGTCTGACCTTGATTCGGTAAACTTTATTCATTTACTCTTCCTGTTGAGCTTTATAAAGAATAGGGACAAGTGTATGTGAATGAGGCAGAGAAGTGGTTTCTGTAGAACGACTTATATAGGAGGAACTAGCACTCCCTTTTGCAAAGAATATCATGGAACACTTAAAGGTTAATGATAAACAGATAGAATTTCAATCAATTACTTTTATGGATGAATGTTGCAAATTTAATAATCAAGCTATTACTAAGAAGAATTTAAGTGCTTTTGTAATGATATATAACAATTTGGTTGATTTATCCAAAGTCAAAGCGAGTTTGGAGGGGATTGTAAAGCGGTTTATTAATGTCTAGGATATAATTTTTTTCTAGTATAAGTTTCCTAGTATTACTTAAGCCATAGCTTGTCTATTTTACGCAACCCACACATGTGGACTGTGTGGTAAGGATATATCGGGAAGATGTGTTGGAGAAGCTAGTTTAAACAAGTTGAAAGGCTGAAAGATTGAAGAATAAAGGGATGCAGGCGATTCGCAAAGCTAATAATTTATTGCGATCCTTAATAAAAGATGAGGGTTCATGTTATGCCAAAAAACGATAATATGCTGGCAATTCTATGGATGCTGAATTCGGGCGTAAAAATGACTGCAAAACAAATATCCGAAAAGTTAGAGATAAATATAAGGACAGTTTACCGGTATATTGATGCACTATGTGCCAGTGGAGTGCCTATAATATCCGATACAGGTCATAATGGAGGGTATAGCTTGCTGAATAATTTTATCAGAGCACCTCTGCTATTTGATATTGAAGAAAAAAAGGCACTCCTTCATGCTGCTGTTTTTGCAAAAGAAGCCGGATACCCTTTGAGCGAGGCATTAGGCAATGCGACATCAAAATTGAAAATGTATTCGAATCAGGAGCAGGAAAGTATACTTAGCTGTCATTTAGCCGGGTTTGAAGTTATAAACCGCATGGGAGGCCCTTTTATTCAGCCGGTATTGGCGGAATTGGAACAGGCAGTAGCAAACGAATTCTCTGTAGAAATTGATTATCGCACAAGCCATGAAGAACAACCCAAGAATAGGGTGATAGACCCCTATGGAATGGTTTACTGGAACAATAAATGGTATACTGTTGCATTTTGCCACCTAAGGAATGAGATCCGCACCTTTCGGGCAGACCGGATTCTACAAATCAAGCGTACTCAAATCATATTTAAGCGTCCCGAAGCCTTTTCGCCCCGTGAATTTTTTATGCAAAATCTGTTACCTGATTTAGTGGGTAAGGACGGGTTAATTTCTTTAATTATCGGAGGCAGGTCAGATGCATTGGATGACTTATGCCTGCATTGGTTTTTGGGGCATCATTTGAAAGAGCGGACATCAAATCAAGCAATCTTTTTACTTGAGGAAAAATCAATTCATACATATGTCCCTTATTTTCTCCTATCCTACGGGAAATCCATTCAAGTAATCGAACCACAGAGTTTGAAAGAAAAACTTGTTGCTGTTGCGTCGGAGTTAATAGAATATTATCAACTTTAATAGCTTCACTGACAGCAGATGTCAGTGAAGCTATTTTATTATAATGATAATCATTGATTACCGGTGAATGGTTGGTATCACTTGATGAATTGTAAAACTAAGGAGAACTTGCAAATGAATAATACGGTATATCTTTATGTGTTTGACACAATGTCAGACTGGGAAATAGGTTACTTAACTGCCGAACTGAACTCGGGAAGATATTATAAAAAAGGGCTGGCCCCATCAAAAATAGTTACCGTGGGAATTGAAAAAACTCCTGTGACTACAATGGGCGGACTTACAATACTGCCTGATATCAAACTGGATGAGTGCAGTATTGAAAGCACAGATACATTGATTTTACCCGGTGGAGATACATGGACAGAAACCATTCACCAACCCATTTTAAAAATCGCCCAGAAGTGTTTAAAGGAAGGTGTATTGGTTGCAGCGATTTGTGGTGCTACAATGGCACTTGCCCAGACAGGATTGCTGAATTCACGTCTGCATACAAGCAATGATCTGGAATACCTTAAAATGATCTGTCCCACTTACACGGGCGAAAAGTATTACAAAATGGAGTCTGCTGTAACTGATGGAAAACTGATCACTGCATCTGGAATAGCTCCGTTAGAATTTTCTGTACACGTCTTGAGAGCCCTGGGTGTGTTTTCTTCAAAAACATTAGATGCCTGGTATAGTCTTAATAAGTCTCATGAATCCAAATATTTCTATGAATTGATGATTTCAATCCAATGAAGGTCTGAGCATAAAATAGATGTGAATACAGGCACATCTTAGGTAATTTTACCGTCAGCACTCATCCCACGTTGAATGCGTGGTGTCAGTACATTGAATCAATAAATAAAGGGGACTCCGCGCCGGTAGCTTGCAGCACCGTTGCGGCGACTTCATTGGGAGGAGCTCGCGACCTTTTTCAAGTATCCGCCGGAGATTCGAAAGCTCATTTACACGACCAATATGATTGAGAGCTATCACCGGCAGCTTCGTAAAGTAACGAAGGGAAAGAGCATTTTCCCAACGGACGAAGCCCTGCTCAAAATGCTCTACCTCGCGACGATGGATGTCACCTGAAAATGGACCGGCCGCGTCCAAAACTGGGGGCAGATGCTGCTACAGCTCTCCGTCTTCTTCCCGGATCGGGTCGGCGACCACTTGCGGTAGAAACGTAAAATCCCCCCTCGGGGGGATTCTATTGAAATAAGTTTACACAAAAATCTTGACAGACCCGTAGCCTTCATCACAACACTTTCAATGGAAAATATATCACATTATATTATGAATACCACTCATCTTTAGAAAATTTCTCATCATCTTCACCAGGATTCAAATTATTTACATCTATGAATCTTTTTATTTCTGATCTAACTAACGCCTGATCCTTACTCTCAATTACAAACCCCCTATAATTATTCCACTTCATATTAACCTCTAAATCTATATCCAGCTCCCGACACCATTCAATAAAATCATACATGATCATTGTAAAACAAACATTGAATTCATGAATCGAAACCCAAATGCCCATTCTTCCATCTCCAAAATCCTGTTGGCGTAATTTTAAATCTCCACTTAAGAACCACTTAATATTTTGATGTTGTTTCTCTTCAAACATTAATTTGAATCCTCCTATTGTTTATATAATCCTGTAAGCACATCCATTGCTGGATTGCATTCTGTCAGAATTACGTTGTTCTACCTTCATTCTAGCAATATCTTCAATTGACATTCCTTCGCTTTGAAGTTTAGCAACTTCATTCTCAAGTTTTATTTTCCTTTTCTCCATATTTTGTATATATTCCATTCTCTTAGTTCTTGCAGAAGTAACTTGCTTTGGATCAGTCCAATCTATCCCAAACTTATCTAATGGAGATCCTTTTTTTGGGGAATATCCGTAAACCGCATCTGAATTGGCTTCAATTTCTTTTGCTTCGGCTGCTGAGCCATGTGGTGCTCATAACTGGCTTGCCAGGTGTTTCAGGAACTGGGCGTCCTGAAACACCTAAGACAGGCGGGATTTCGCAAGGATTTCGGATACTCCTGCGCGTCGTTGTTTCAACTTGTGTTTGTTCTATTTTTCACCAGAAAAACGGGTTTCGCTTGCTGGAAAGCGCAAGACGTGAATCGCTCCCCGGAAAAGACGCCGTTTACCGTTTTCCGAATCACAGCGGCTATGCCTGGCAGAGATTTCTGTCCGCGCTTAGCAGCGATACCGTGCAGCGCGTGGCCAAGTTGACCTCGAACCAGCGCCGTGTTCATTGTGGATGATTCCATGTTCGAACGAAACCGCAGTAAGGCCGTAGCACTCCTGGCCCGCTTCAAGGATCATGCTTCCGGTGCGTACTACAGCTGCGTTAGAAACGCAAAATCCCCCCTCGGGGGGGATTCATTGAAGTTTACACAGAAATCTTGACAGACCCATAGTAATCCGCAGATACTTCTTTTAATCTTTCTTTTGGAAAATAGACTTATCTCTCATATACCTGCGCTGTAAAAATTCTGTATAAGTATCAGTAATTTTATAGAAACCATCTTTCTTCTTACCTTCCGAATAAAAATATACAGGAGGATTCTCACCTTCATCTAGTTTAAAGAAACAAAACATACACCCTTGACTCATCCAAAATACAAAATCCTTAGAGGTAAGCTTCAATGGAACATTATTTTCTTCTAGTAATTCCGCTCCCCATTCATTTAATTCCAATAATTCGTCAATATAACAAGATTCTCCGCGTAAAAAAGTATGCTCTGTTCCTCCTCCCATTACTTCAAGAAATTCAATGTATGCTTCAGGAAGTTTTTTATTTCCTATCAACTTCTTCACTTCATTCAATTCGTCCTTAGTACACGGAATCATAGGAATTTTATCATTGTGAAGTTGGGTAACAAGTTCATTTAAATATTTCATTATTATTCTCCTTTATTTTGGAATTACTTCAACACGAACTACCTCGACATTTGGAAATTCCTTCTGGAATTGATCAACCAAATCAATACAATTGTCACAATATGGTCTTTCAGAAATAATTTCAACTTTCCCCTTAACATCAGCCTTATCTTTATACTTGAGCCTTAAATATTCTACAATTTTTTGTTCAGTATGACTTGTGAATTCACTAATGGGGCCTTCATAATGATAATCCTCTGGTTGTGGGGGCTTAAAATTGCCTTTATTAAAGTAATCATTGTCTGTAAACTCTCCACTAACACTTTCTAAATCTATTTCATCACCATCTATTTTTCCTTTTACCGCCGCAACATTCCTTTTCTTTCCGGCAGTATATTTTTTCCTTAGGGAGTCAACAAGTTCTCTATCTGATTGTGTAGATTCTCTAAAAGATCTTCTAACACCATCACCCGTCCCCTCAACCTCTTTCACCGGCTTCAAAGCTTGGGATGATTCTGCTTTTTTGATTTTAGGGACTGTGTTTTTCAATACCGGCTTCGGCTTGAAGAATGAACCGGTTCCCTCTATAAACCCTACTGTACCAATGATATTCGACCAATGCTCGGGTGACCAGGCGTCCTCAGGAACCATGGCTTCTCGAAGGGTTCCATGTAATCCGAAAGTTAACCAATTGGCTGTGTCGTTTGGTGAATCAAATGCCTTATTCGCTCTTTCCACATAACTTAGATACATCCCTTTAGGGATGCCTAACGACACGTAATTCAAAAATTCGCCAACCGAATCGAATTTTTTTTGATTCCTTTCTTCTGCGGCATAATAAAATCCTTTTGCTAATTGAATCAGGCTGTCTGCGGATTTC
>NZ_ASSC01000062.1 GCF_000520735.1 Paenibacillus forsythiae T98 | reverse complement strand
GCAGCTCCGGGAGCTGCCGCGCGAGGCCATCGCCCGGGCTTCCGTGGAGAATTACGGCGCCATTATCGTAGTGGAGACGCTGGAAGAGGGAATTTCCGTCGTCAACCGGCTGGCGCCTGAGCATTTGGAGATCGTGGCGCAGGACCCGATGGCGCTGACCGGGGCGGTGCGGAACGCAGGGGCGATTTTCCTCGGGCCGTACAGCTCGGAGCCGGTAGGCGATTATTTTGCCGGTCCGAACCATATTATTCCGACGAACGGAACGGCGCGGTTCTCGTCGCCGGTGGACGTGGACGATTTCATCAAGAAATCGAGCCTGATCTATTACAGCAAAGAAGCGCTTCTGCGCGACGGCAAGACGATTATTGAACTGGCGCGCCGCGAAGGGCTGGAGGCCCATGCCAGAGCGGTGGAAATCAGGCTGGAGAACGAAGCGAAGGGTGGAGAAACGGATGGAGAATAACGGGCAGCAAACAAGGCAGGCGGGGCTTTCCCGCAAAACGAACGAAACGGACATCAAGCTGTCGCTGACTGTGGACGGAAGCGGTCAGGCGGAGCTTGAGACCGACGTCCCTTTTCTGAACCATATGCTTGATCTGCTCACGAAGCACGGCCAGTTCGATCTGTCGGTTCAGGCGCGCGGCGATATCGAGATTGACGATCACCACACGGTAGAGGATATCGGCATTTGTCTCGGGCAGGCGCTGCGCGAAGCGCTCGGCGACAAGAAGGGCATCAAGCGCTATGCGAGCGTATTTGTGCCGATGGATGAAGCGCTGGCGCAGGTGATTATCGACATCAGCAACCGTCCGCATTTTGAATACCGGGCGGAGTATCCTTCCCAGCAGGTGGGCAGCTTCTCTACCGAGATGGTCCATGAATTCCTGTGGAAGTTCGCGCTGGAGGCGCGGCTGACGCTGCATGTCATCGTGCATTACGGCTTCAACACGCATCACATGATTGAGGCGGTGTTTAAGGCGCTCGGGCGCGCGCTGGACGAGGCGACAACGATTGACCCCCGGGTGAAAGGCGTTCCTTCCACGAAAGGGGTGCTGTAGTCCATGACCGTTGCTATCGTCGATTACGGGATCGGCAACCTGCACAGCGTCAGCAAGGCGATTGAGCGTCTGGGCCAGCAGC
>NZ_ASSC01000061.1 GCF_000520735.1 Paenibacillus forsythiae T98 | reverse complement strand
CGACGCCGTAGAAGGAGAGGGCTTCGGCGGCTGCCTCCAGCGGGGAATCCCCGGCAACCGCCAGGAAAGCGGCAACGACGGAGCTGAGCAGGCAGCCGGTTCCGGTCACTTTGGTCAGAATGGAGTGGCCGTTCGCTGCAATATACGTCTTCTCTCCATTGGTGATAATATCCTCTTTACCGGTAACGATGGCGATGCAACCGAGTTTTTTCGCCGCTTTTTGCGCCACAGCGACAGGGTCGCCGTTGCCTGCGCCCGCGTCCACGCCTTTAATGGACCACTGTTCCCCGATGACATTGGCGACCTCGGCCACATTGCCCCGAAGCGCGGTAATTTTCATTTCGG
>NZ_ASSC01000060.1 GCF_000520735.1 Paenibacillus forsythiae T98 | reverse complement strand
CCGGTACAGCGGCAGCAGCGTCTCGAACGTCCGCTCCATCACTTGAAGGAGCGCTTGTCCGTCCTTCAGGACCGGATCTTCGTTTCCGATCCGCAGTCCGCAGGCGACCTCCGCCTTCTTCACTTCCTTAAGCCGTCGCGTCAGCTCGGCGAAGCGGGCATCGTCCATGTCCGAGTGCGGCGTTCCGCGCGGGTCCAGATGATCCGTGGACCAGAAGTAATCGCCTGGCAGCCGATCCCGCACAGCAGGCAAGCTCCCGGACAGCGCATCGGCGAAGACGGCTTTGCTTGGGCTCTCGTAAATAATGGCGAACACGATGAACAGATGGCTCTTAAACAGGCCGGTCTGAAAGTGAGGCAGCGCCTTGTAGCCCCGCTTCCCCGGCCCCCAGGCCACCCAAGTATCATTCGGCGGGTGCACCGTACGGCGGGCGTGCTTGGCTACGTGAGGGAACATCTCCTCCCCGCACAGGGCGGACAGATAGGGGGCGACCTCGTCGCCGAGCGCCGTCAGCTTGGGCCGGACCGTCGAGATCAGGGCGTCCATTCTCGGCTCCAGGCCGTCAATGCTAAATACTTCAAAATCTTCTGCTGCAAATCCGTTGAACGACATATAGTGTAGTGTCACCTCTTAGTGGGATGTGATGATTCATCATGCCGCGCGGCATTTATCTGCGGAAAAGGCGTTTGGAATGATGTGGCAGCGGGTAAAAATAGTCAATAAACCAAGTTCCCGCTACATAAGCTGAAGTATAAAATAAGTGTAGGATGAACGCAAAGATCATCACTGCGTCCGCATATATTTTATCGACGCAAGCCACGACTTCCGCAAGGGTAATGACGCCAACGACAAGTGCCGGTTTTGCTATTTCGCAAAACGCAAAGGAGGGAGTGCCGTGAATAAGAACGACGAGGTGGAGTATTGCAACCTGGAGCTCCGGTTTGACCGGATGCACATTCAGAATTTGATCAAGGATCTGATTCAGGAAGGCTATTCCTTGTATTGGAGCGAGAGCGACAGTCTGTTTGTCATCTCGGTCCGTACCGGGCGCAAGCTTGTCAAGCTGCGGTTTCAACGGATTAAGGACGGTTACAAGCTGGTGGGCGATTATATGATACGCGACGCCCGCTTGTCCGAGTGGATGGAGAAGCTGATTGGCGATATGCGCGGCCACGCCGTCGTCAAGCGGTTTCGCGACAGACAGATCATCATTGAGAATATTTTGTTCGGGGAAGTGATCCGCCTCGTGGAAATATCGGGCTACCAGCAGAGGGTGCTCTACCAGAAGGGGCCTTTGCTGTCGGATCAGGAGCTGACGAAGATGTTCTACTCCACCTTGGGCGAAGAACGCGTCCGCGAGCGCAGAATGGAGGTCGACCGGGAACTGGACCGGTTAAGCGACGCTTTGGCCCGGGGGGATGCGCAGCAGGTGAAGCTCTGCAAGGAGAAGCTTGTATTTTTGTCGAAGGAACTAATGAAATTGGAATGGTAAGTACAGCGGGTATAGGGAAGGATTAGGCACCTCTCGGAAAGGGGTGTCTTCGATTTGCAAGGGCAATTCATCTGAGGGGTTCACTTCTGCGGAAAAAAACGTTAGAATAGTTACATTGCGGGTCAAATTTCGTAATAGATGCATTTTGTCAATGAAATTGATCTCTTAATGCTTCACACAAAATAAAAAGCGTGCAAAGGGTGGAGGACAAGATGGCAAAACAACAAATCGGCGTTATCGGCCTGGCAGTAATGGGCAAGAATCTGGCACTTAACATCGAGAGCAGAGGCTTTACCGTATCCGTATTCAACCGTTCCCCCGAGAAGACTCATGATCTTCTTAAAGAAGCGGAAGGCAAAAATCTCACCGGGACTTTCACTGTTGAGGAATTCGTTCAGTCGCTGGAAACTCCGCGCAGAATTCTGATCATGGTTCAGGCAGGGAAGGCGACCGACGCTACCATAGAGCAATTGATTCCGCATCTGGATCAGGGCGATATTATTATCGACGGAGGCAATGCCTACTTCCCGGATACGATTCGCCGCAACAAGGAACTGGAGGAAAAAGGCTTCCGCTTTATCGGAACCGGCGTATCCGGCGGCGAAGAAGGCGCGCTCAAGGGACCTTCCATCATGCCTGGCGGACAGGAAAGCGCCTATGAACTGGTAGAGCCGATCCTCACAGCGATCTCGGCCAAAGTGGACGGAGAGCCTTGCTGTACATATATCGGACCGGACGGCGCGGGCCACTACGTGAAGATGGTGCATAACGGCATCGAGTATGGCGATATGCAGCTTATCTGCGAGGCGTACCAGCTCCTCAAGGACGTTGTGGGCCTGGATGAAAAAGAACTGCACGAGACCTTCGCCGACTGGAACAAGGGCGAGCTTGACAGCTACCTGATCGAGATTACGAAGGATATCTTCGCGCAGTATGACAAAGAAACCGGCAAACCGATGGTCGACGTTATTCTCGACGCTGCGGGCCAGAAGGGCACCGGCAAATGGACAAGCCAAAGCTCGCTGGATCTGGGCGTGCCGCTGTCCATGATTACGGAATCCGTATTCTCCCGCTTCCTTTCCGCGATGAAGGAAGAGCGCGTGGAAGCCAGCAAGGTGCTGAGCGGACCGGCCGCCGGCGCGTTCGACGGAGACAAAGCCGAGTTTATCGAGAATGTCCGCAAAGCGCTGTTCGCGAGCAAGATTGTGTCCTACGCCCAGGGCTTCGCGCAGCTGCGCGTCGCTTCCGAGGAATACGGCTGGAATCTGAAGTACGGCAATCTGGCCAAAATATGGCGCGGCGGCTGCATTATCCGCTCCCGCTTCCTCCAGAACATTACCGATGCCTATGAGAACAATCCGGAGCTGAAGAATCTGCTTCTCGATCCGTTCTTCAAGGACATTATGACCTCCTATCAGGATGCATGGCGCAAGGTGGTTGCGGCAGCTGTTACCCGCGGCATCCCGGTTCCGGGCTTCGCAAGCGCCCTGGCCTACTACGACAGCTACCGCACGGAGCGTCTGCCGGCGAACCTGCTGCAGGCCCAGCGCGATTACTTCGGCGCGCATACCTTTAAGCGCGTGGACAAAGAAGGCGTCTTCCATCACGAATGGATCGCCGAAGCGCAGTCGGAATAAGAGACTGCACCCTTTTCGCTTTCACAGCCCGGAAGAGCCCGCCTTCAGGCGGTTCCTCCGGGCTTTTTTTAACAAAGTACCCGGTATCGGGCAGAGGAATGATTGTGCTGGGTTTTCACCCGTGTTATGATAAGTCCAAATCTATGGAGTGGGTGAAGTTATGTCTGGAGACGAGATACAGCCAAAGACCGGATCGGCCAATACCGGGAATCTGATTCTGGTTGGCATGATGGCAACGGGGAAGTCGAGTGTGGGCGCTTTGCTTGCAGAGGAGCTGGGCTATGAGCTTGTGGACCTGGATCATGCCATTATCCGGAAAGAGGGCCGGAGCGTATCCGACATTTTTGCGGAAGAAGGGGAAGAATACTTCAGAGCCCTGGAGACGGAAGTGCTTCGGGAGACGCTGCGGAGCAGTGGGCAGGTGATTTCCACCGGAGGAGGCGCGGTGCTGGCGCCGGTCAACAGAGATTTGATGCTGGAGAACGGGATCGTAGCGGCGCTCAGCGCCACGGCGGAGGCCATTATATCACGGGTAGCCGAAGACAACAACCGGCCGCTGCTCGCCGGCAATACGGAAGATCGCGTAAGACGAATTATGGAGGAACGAAAGGACGCCTACAGCTTCGCGCATTGCACGGTCGATACAACGAGCTTGACAACGGCACAGGTATGCCATCATGTTTTAATGCACTACCGCGTTTTAGCTTTTAAGCACGTGGGCTAATTTTCCAGCAGCTCGTTCCACCCGATCATGCCGCCGCTCAGGTTGGCGACGCCGTGATAGCCTTGAGCATACAGGTATTCGCATACCCGCTGGCTGCGGGAGCCGGAGCGGCATATGAAAATTATCTCGGCATTCTCCGGGATATCGGAGGCGCGGTACGGAATGTCGCCCATGGGAATATGCTCTGCGCCCGAGATCATGCCGAGAGCCACTTCGTCATCTTCTCTGACGTCGATCAGAACCAATTCTTCGCCGGATTCCATGCGCTGGCGCAGCTCCGGGGCTGTAATTTGGGGAATACCATTCATGGATATGACCTCTTTCCTTGACAAGAATGGTTTAATGATAACATAAAGGCGGAATACCCTGTCAAATCTGGAGTAGCCCGCATCCACTATACAACCTATAAGGAGAGCTGGAATATGGACGTTATTGTAAGGCCTACGCCGGTATTAGAAGGAGAAATCGGAGCTTTGTCCTCCAAAAATTATACAACGCGCTATCTGCTGGTTGCCGCTCTGTCGGAAGGAACGAGCACAATCTATCATCCGGCGCACAGCGAGGACAGCGACGCTATACGGCGCTGTATCCGCGATTTGGGAGCCGAGCTTACGGAGGATGAGGAGAAGATCGTCATCAAAGGATTCGGCCGCCGTCCAAAGGATATCAAGGAGCTTAATGTAGGCAATGCTGGCGCGGTGCTGCGCTTCCTCATGGCGGTTGCTTCCCTCTGTCCGGAAGTGACCTTCGTGAATACATATCCCGACTCGCTCGGCAAGCGTCCTCATGATGACCTGATCGATGCCCTCGGCCAGCTTGGCGTCGAGGTTGAGCATAATGAGGGGCGGCTGCCGATCACGATCCGTGGCGGAAAGCCCAAGGGAGGACGCATTACCGTCTCCGGGGCGGTCAGCTCCCAGTATTTGAGCGCTCTGCTGTTCCTGACCCCGCTGCTTGAGGAGGACAGCGAGATTATCGTGCTGAACGACCTGAAATCGAAAGTGGTCGTGGGCCAGACGCTGGAGGTGCTGGAGCAGGCCGGAATCATCGTTCATGCGGCCGACGACTACATGTCGTTCAAGGTGCCGGGAGGGCAATCCTATGAGGCCAAATCGTACACGGTGCAGGGGGATTACCCCGGTTCGGCCGCTGTACTTGCGGCTGCGGCTGTAACCAAGTCGGACGTAAAGATTCATCGCCTCGCCGAGCACAGCCGGCAGGGAGAAAGAGCAATTATCGATGTGCTGCGTATGATGGAAGCGCCGCTTACCCACGAGAACGGAACGGTGCATGTGCAGGGCAACGGACGCCTGAAGGCGGTCGAATTCGACGGGGACGCGGCCACGGATGCTGTGCTCGCGATGGTTGCCGCTGCCGTATTTGCGGAGGGAACCTCCAGATTTTATAATGTGGAGAATCTGAGGTATAAGGAATGCGACCGCATCACCGATTATTTGGCGGAGCTGAGCCGGGCCGGGGCGAAGGTTGAAGAACGGCGGGACGAGATCATCGTTCATGGCACGCCTGAAGGCGTCGCCGGGGGCGTGACGATCAACGCGCACTTCGACCATCGCGTCATTATGGCCCTGACCGTTGTCGGGCTACGGGCGGCGGAGCCGCTGCTCATCAAGGATGCGCACCATGTCGCCAAGTCGTATCCGCAGTATTTTGACCATTTGCGGGCGCTCGGCGCGGATGTCGAGTGGGTTAAATAAGCGCGGCCAAGATCATTCCAAGACAAAGGGGCTAAGAACCTATGGCTTTTGAAAATCCTTCCAGGGAACAGATCGGGGACATCCTGGCCTCGGCCGGCAATATTGCCGTGGTGGGGCTGTCCGACAAGAGCGACCGGACCTCCTATATGGTCGCCTACGCCATGCAGCTCAAGGGCTACCGGATCATCCCGGTGAACCCGATGGTGGGCGGCGAGATCCTCGGGGAGAAATGCTATCATTCGCTCGCGGAGATTCCGGAGCCCGTCGATATTGTCAATGTGTTCCGCCGCAGCGAATTCTGCGCCGAGACGGCCCGCGAGGCGGCGGCGATCGGCGCCAGGGTGCTGTGGCTGCAGCAGGGGGTAATCAGCCCCGAAGCGGCGGAAATTGGCGCGGAGGCCGGAATGACTGTCATCATGGACCGCTGCATCAAGGTTGAGGAAGCGATAACGATGCACGGGCGGAGCCGCAGCGAGAAGTAAGAGGCAATGCGTCAAAGAACGTCCTGACCGAAAGGGTGGGGCGTTTTTGTGCGTGCAGCGCGGGGCATCATGGATTGGAATGGAATATTTTGGTATTATGAAAATGTGCGATCTTATTCTTTTGACAAAATGAACTACAGGCCGTACCATTCAATATAGTAAGAAAGGAGAGATACATCTTGAACTGGCTCGGATCATTGCAGCAGCTTGGGAGAGCCATCATGCTTCCCACTATGGTGCTGCCGGCGGCGGCCATTCTACTCAGCTTGGGGAGCCTGCCATGGTCCGCCTGGGGGTTGGCTTCGGTAGCCGAAGTAGCGACCTATGCGGGTCAGGGGATTTTTTATTATATGCCTTATCTGTTTGCGGTTGGAGTCGCATGGGGATTGTCCAATCAGGCCGGGCCCGCAGGACTTGCGGCGCTGGCGGGAATGTTCACCTATGACCGGATTGTGATGAAGCTGGGGGACGGCACCCTGCAGCCTGCGACGCTGATTGGTATTTTGCTCGGCATTGTCGCCGGCATCGCCCATAACCGGTTTAAAAATATCAAGCTTCCAGAGGCGATCCAGTTTTTCGGAGGATCGCGTTTTGTTTTGCTCTTTATGGGATTGTTCTCCGCTCTGTTCGCCTGGGTCATGTTGGGCATCTCGCCGGTGATTCAGCATGGACTGGATGATTTGCTCCAGCTCGTCGACCGGACGGGGGGTGTCGGATTATTCCTGTACGGCGTATTATACAGGGTGCTGACCGCCTTCGGACTTCATCATATTCTGAACAATGTGTTCTGGTTTCAACTGGGAACGTATACAACGCCGGACGGCGCCGTCGTTCAGGGCGACCTGCCGCGCTTCTTTGCCGGAGACCCTGCGGCGGGCAGCTTCATGGCGGGACTGTTCCCGATCATGATGTTCGCGCTGCCCGCCATCGCGTTTGCGATTATCCAGGAAGCCCGCGAAGATTTGAAGCCCCAGATCCGAAAGACATTTATGCGCGCGGCGCTCGTCTGCTTCCTGACCGGCGTGTCCGAGCAGATCGAGTTCGCTTTCCTGTTCGCCTCGCCTTATCTGTTCGCCCTTCATGCGATCATGTCCGGGCTGGCTATGGCGCTGACCGCCGCGCTTGGCATTTATCACGGCTTCTCCTACTCGGCGGGAGCCATTGACTTTATATTGAACCTTCACCTGGCCCGGCGAGCCTGGCTGCTGATTCCGATCGGTCTGGTGTACGGAGCAGTCTATTACCATCTGTTCCGCTGGGCAATCCGCCGGTTTCAGATTCCGACTCCAGGCCGGGAAGAAGGCTCCGAGCTTGGCGATTGGGCCGGCAACATCCCGTACCAGGCGCCGCTTATTTTGCAAGCGCTTGGCGGCAAGGAGAACATCGTGCAGGTCCAGGCCTGCATTACCCGCCTGCGGCTCACGGTGCACAATGACCGGAAGGTCGATATGGGTGCGCTCAAAAGCCTCGGCTCCGCCGGCATTATCAAATTGGGCGGCGGAAATGTGCAAGTTGTCTTCGGCACCTATTCTGAACTGATCCGCGAGGAAATCGACAAGCTGATGCTGCGCGATCTGCCGCAGGTGCTGTTCAGCGCTCCCATGCAGGGCAAAATGCTGCCGATCGAAGAGGTGCCGGATCATATTTTTGCAAAGAAGCTGGTCGGAGACGGGGTCGCGTTCATCCCGGAAAAGGGGGAGCTCGTCTCGCCGGTGTTCGGCAAGGTCATGCACATCTATCCCACGATGCATGCTATCGGCATTGCCACACCGGAAGGGCTGGAGGTGCTGATGCATATCGGCATCGATACCTCGCAGCTTAAGGGCCCGTTTCAGTCGGATGTCAAAGCAGGGGACAGCGTCGAGCCCGGCCAGCTGCTGGTCAGGTTCGATCTGGACTATCTGAAAGAGCATGCCGCTTCGCTGGCCACCCCGATGGTGATTACCAATCCCGAACGCGTCAAATCCTGGAGCTACGCTCCGTTTAAAAATGTGAAAAAAGGACAATCTTCGGTGATGTCTGTCGTACTGCACGAAAGCAATGTTGGAGGGGTAGAATCATGATCAATGGTATAGGGGCCGCATCGGGTGTTGCCATCGGAAAGGCCTTTGTTCTGCCGAACTGGGAATGGAGCATGCCGGAGACGCAGGTAAATCCGGTAGACCTGGCTAAAGAATTTGAGCGTTTGTATGAAGGAATCCGAACCTCCAAGGATGAGATTGAGTTTATCAAAAAAGAGTTCAGGGAGGTCGTCGGTCCCGAGGAATCCAGCATCTTTGACGCTCATTTGGCTATTCTGGAAGATCCGGTATTCATGAGCGAAATCCGCGGAATTATCGAGAGACAGTACAAGGCGGCGGAGGTGGCGGTCAAAGAGGCGATTGACCATTTTGTGGCCATGTTCGATCTGCTGGACGACGAATATATGAAGGAGCGGGCGGTCGATATCAAGGATGTCGGCAACCGGCTGCTGAAGCATCTGCTCGGGGCGCCGGAGGTCACGCTGCCTTTGGATACCCAGCCCTACATTCTGGTGGCGAAGGAGCTTTCTCCTTCTCAGCTGGCTCACCTGAATCCCAACTATGTGCTCGGGATCGTAACCATGATGGGAGGCAAAACCGCCCATTCCTCCATCATGGCCCGGGCGCTTGGCATCCCGCTGGTGGCGGGGCTGGAGAACAAGCTCCAAAGCCCGATCCAGACCGGGGACTTCCTGATTATCGACGGGGATAACGGATATCTGATCGTCAATCCGGATGAGGCCACGGCCGAGCATTACAGCGTTGTGCGCGACAGACAGCGGGAGAAGCGGGAACAACTGGAGCTGTTGTCCACGGTGGTCGCAATGACCCGGGACAGAGTCAGAATGCGGCTCGCCAGCAATATCAGCTCCGTGAAGGAGCTGGATATGGCTTTGAAATACGGGGCCGAGGGCGTCGGTCTGTTCCGGACAGAATTTCTGTATATGGACCGGAAGGCGTTTCCGACCGAAGAGGAGCAATACGAGGTATATAAGCTTGTGGCGGAGAAGGTCGGCGAGCACCCGGTTGTCATCCGCACCCTGGATATCGGGGGAGACAAGCATCTGGATTATTTTCAGCTTCCGGAGGAGCAGAATCCTTTTCTCGGCTACCGGGCCATCCGGATCTGCCTGGACCAGAAGGAGATGTTCAAGACCCAGCTGAGGGCGATTCTGCGAGCGAGTGTTCACGGCAACATCAAAATGATGTTCCCGATGATCTCTTCGATTGAGGAAGTAAGAGAAGCCAAGGCCGTGCTGGAGGAAGTCAAAGCGGATTTGGAGCAGCATGGAATTCCATACGACCGCGGGCTGCCGGTCGGCATTATGATCGAGGTGCCAGCTGCGGTGATGATCGCTGATTTCTTGGCGGAAGAGGTGGACTTCTTCAGTATCGGGACAAATGATCTGGTGCAGTATGCGCTGGCGGTGGACCGGATGAACGAGCAGATCGCGCATCTATACCATCCGTATCATCCGGCAGTGCTGCGCATGATCCGCATGACCGTGGAATCCGCGCAGGCGGCCGGGATCGGCGTCAGCGTCTGCGGCGAACTGGCCGGCGACGAACGCTCTTTGCCGCTGTGGCTTGAGCTTGGCGTCAGCGACCTCAGCATGTCGCCGCAGTCGCTGCTGAAGGTCAAGCACCGGATGCTGAACACGACGGCCTCCGAGGCAAGGGAAGTCGCCAAGCAGTGCTTCCGGAACCGGGAAATTACGGAGAGCGAGAAGCAGCTCACGCAGTTTCTGGATCGAAATATCATTCAGCATGTCGTGAAGGGCGAAGCATAAAGGCAAAGCGGTGCGACAATTTGAGATGAACAGTGTCCGGCAATCCTGCCGGGCTTTTTTTTAACTCTATTCCAATCATTCAATCAAGCCGAGGTGCAGATAATCATGATACCCTGCAACCCCGTCAACGGGCAGTCCGTGCTTCTTCTCATAATCTTTCAGCGCAATTTCGGTGGAGCTGTTGAACTTGCCATTGCATTCACCAGGGTGAAATCCCGCGCTTCGCAGACGGTATTGTATGATTTGAACGTCGCCGCCGCTGTCCCCCTTTGCCAAAGTTCTGGGATTCACGTCAAGCTTTCCAAGGACATGCCCTCCAAAGCTGACTTTGGTCCCCACCCGCACATATTCGTATAAATCCTCAACATCCTCGTTGAGCATTCGTATGCAGCCATGGCTGGCATTATGACCAATCGAATACGGCCTGTTGGTACCATGAATACCGTATGTTCCCCATGGGACATTCAGCCCGATCCACCTTGTTCCAAACCCTTTTCCCCAGTTTTTATATTTGTTAATTACGGTATACTCGCCCACAGGAGACGGCGTTTCCGGCTTCCCAAGCGCGATGGGATACTTCTTAATAAGATGGCTGTCAGAATACAGGAAGAGCCGGTGCTTAAGAGGATTGACCACAATGGATATGGTTCCTTGATGCTGAGAAGGCTCCGCAGCGGCCACTGGATTCAAAATAATGAAGAACCAACAGATAACAAAAAGCACCTTATGTACGAGCATACGCTGACAAATCCTCCATTCGATCGTTTTATTCCGCAATTTCTGTTACTTATCATGTCAAATCACAAAAAATCTATCCCTGCGTATTCAAATGCACCGGGAGGGGCTGCTGCCGGGATTTTTACAAAATAAGCAAAACCGTTTGTGCCGCTGCGCCGTCTTTATCATATAGAAAAGAGAGATGCCAAAGGGGCATACAAAGGGGGGAACGGAAGCATATGGAGAGCCTGATCAAAGAGCAGACCGTCATCCTGCCGGATGAAGAGAGCTTCTTCCTGCTTGTCGCCGAGCATAAAAGAACGCTGTACGGCATTGCCTACAGCTATCTCCGCAGCGAAACGGACGCGCTTGAAATGGTGCAGGAGGCGACCTGCCGGGCCTGGATCAAACGCAAGAGCCTGAAGGATGAGGGCCGTTTCGCCCCATGGTTCATTCGTATTGTAATCAACTGCTGCAACGATGAATTGAAGCGCAGACGTCGGATGATTCCTTCCGAAATCCGGGGAGGCGGGTCCGGTGTAATTGAAATGGCGAGTGACCGCAAGCTGGATATGGAGCGGGCGCTGGATGCCGTGAAGCCGAAGTACCGGCAGGTGCTTGTCCTGAAATATTACCGGGATATGACGCTGCCTGAAATCGCGGAGGTGCTGGACAGACCGGAAGGAACTGTAAAGACATGGCTGAACAAAGGTCTGAAGCAACTGCGGGACAAAATGAAAGGGAAGGGAGATGACCGTTATGTATGAACGTGAAGAGAAGCTGGCCCGAGACTATTTTCAAGATGCGGACCGGCAGTCGTCGCTGGTATCCGAACAAAAGCTCGTTGCGGCTGTTCATGCTGGCATGGCGGAAGGAACCCGCAGAGGAAACAGCGTCCGTAGACGCTATGCTTTCACATCCGCTATCATTCTGGCTGCCGCCCTGCTGTTCATCGTCTCATGGCTGGGAGACCCGGGAACCTCACGGGTGACGACGGTATCGCCCAGGAACTGGGGAGAGTTTGAAGCGTATCGTTCAATCGCAGAGAACAATATCACCATCAAAACGGCGCTTGATGCCGGACTGGTCATGCCGCTCCACATTTCAACGCAGGAGAAAAACGGCTATAAAATGACGCTGGACGGCATGATCGCCGACCGGCGGGGGATGCTGCTGCTGTATTCGTTCGAGAATCGGAATGCGCAGCGGGCGATCACTGATGTTTCCCTGGAAGGTTCGCTCAAAAGTTCTTTCTCTACGTATTGGAGGGGAGGGGAGGGGAACCCGGGAATTACTCATAATTACTTTCACCTCACCTGGGAAGAAGGCCAAAAGCTGTCCGAACGGATGACGGCCGAAGTGATTGTGACACCGGATACCCCCCAGGCTATGATCTCCAGCTCGTATAAATACAGAACCTCATTGACCGCCAGTTTCAAACTGGATACCGCAGAGATTGAAAAGGCCGGCCGCGAGATCGGTATCGGCAAGACGATGACCATCGGCGGCCAGCGGATTCATATCGGAAAGGCTTTTATCGGGCCAACAGGAATTTACTTGAATGCCGTATATGACGATCAGAATGCCATGCGAATATTCGGTATGATTAATCCGGCGATTGTATCCGGAAAGGGAGAGAAGGCGACGCCGCTGACTTCCTATATGACGATGAATGTGGACACTCCGCTGCAAACCATGGTTTTCCACAACAACAATATGGATGCCCGAGGGCCGCTGAAGCTTACAGTCAAGGGAATCTACGCTCTGGATAAATCTGATCTGAAGCTTGTTGTCGATACGGAGGGGCAAAAAATAATCAAGGCGCCTGACGACCGATTAACGCTGTCTGAACGAAACTCCCGTACCGGACTTGCCGGAAGCAGTCAGCTTGCACTCCAATTCAATGCAAAGCCTGCTTTGAACGATGAAACCACTCACCTGTCAATTGATCTGGACGACAGCTTCACGGATGGCGAGGGAGTGAAGCATTTCATTAACCGGAACGAGGGAACTTATTGGGAATCCGGCGGAAATCCGGAGGGATGGACGGAAACGGGCATTTACAATCTCGGGCCTGGCAAGCTGCCGCAGCCGCTCACCTTTACAATCAGCAGCTACCCGAATCCTGTACTTGAGGAGCAATCGATCCGAATCCGTTAATCATTATGCCAAAGAGCCGCCTTTGCCGCAGTTATGGCGGGCCGAAAGGCGGCTTTCCTGTAATTATTCCCCGGCAAGAGCGTCGCAGAACGCTTTACCGTATGGCGGGAGATCGGGGGGACGGCGGGCGGAGACGATATGGCCGTCCACAACGACCGGCTCGTCCTTCCAGATGGCTCCGGCGTTCTCCATATCGTCCCGGATGCCGGGAGTGGAGGTCACTGTGACGCCTTCCAGAACTTTGGCGGAAATCAGCACCCACCCGGCATGGCAGATCTGCCCGATCGGCTTCCCGGCCTCGTTGAAATCGCGGATGAGCTTCAGCACAGCGGGATAACGGCGGATCTTGTCCGGCGCCCAGCCGCCCGGAACGAGAATGCCGTCGTAATCCGCGGCGTCC
>NZ_ASSC01000059.1 GCF_000520735.1 Paenibacillus forsythiae T98 | reverse complement strand
GTCTTCGCCCGCAACCTCCTGAAGCGTAATCCCGCTGCGCGCTCCCCAGCCGGTCATCAGCGGAGCGATGGATGCGCGGTTCTCCCGCTGATCGAAGAAATACCCGGTCTTCTGGCCCTGCTCGATGTCGACAATCAGCTTCAGCCCGTTCTCGGTCACGGTGACATGGCGAGGGCATTCGCCGTACAGAACTCCCGTCCTCTGCTCCAGACCTTCAAGCTCGCGCACGCCGACATCGCTTCGTTCGTAAATGCCCATCGGCTTCAAAACCTTCACCAGCGCTTCGACGATTTCGGCGCGGCGCTTGTCCATTCCGAGCGTCAGCAGCTGCACGACGAGCACGCCGCCGAAGCGGTCGACAATCAGACCCGGCAGAAAATCAGCCTCGCCGTACACCAGCCTGTAGGCGCTCTCCCCGCCAAGAAACCGTTCGCGGTGCTTCAGACAGCGGGCAAATCTTTCCGTGAAAAAGGCCGTATCCATCGCCGCAAGCGGCTTGTGCGACACGACCCGGATTCGGATCTGCGACGCCGGATTGTAGTATCCGGTCGCCAAATATTTTCGTTGGTGGCTGAAGACGTCCACCAGACCTCCCTCTTCGGGACTTCCTTCTACCGTCTCCACTTCGTTGCCGTAAATCCACGGATGCCCCGCTTCCAGCCTTTTCTTGCGGCTGCGTTGTAAAATGACCGATGCCACTAGCTTCAACTCCCGATGTTTGTTTAGTTATGGGGCCGCGCCCCTGTCATGTCCCGGATGCCGGATTCATATATTTGGTGTACAACCCTTGCTCAAAAAAGGAGAACCGCTGCCATGATTCGCGAAGTGCTGTTCCCTGTATTATACGGCATTGTGATCTTTCTTGCCGGGATGAAGCTGATGGAGACCGCGCTGTCGAGGCTGGCCGGTCCGCTGCTTACCGGCGTCCTGAACAGAGCGACGGCCACGCCCCTCATGGGCATGGCCTCCAGCACCCTGCTCACAGCCCTTCTGCAGAGCAGCACCGCCGTAACGGTGCTGTCGATCGGCATGGTCAATGCCGGGCTGCTGACCTATGCGCGGACGCTCGGCATTATTCTCGGCAGCAACATCGGCACCTGCCTGACGACGGAGCTGATCGGCCTGCAAATCGGCCGGTTCGCCGCACCGCTGCTGGCG
>NZ_ASSC01000058.1 GCF_000520735.1 Paenibacillus forsythiae T98 | reverse complement strand
GATTCATCCCCTGCCTGCAGAGGAAGGGGTCTTCTCTCCTATTCTGATAAATAGTGCCAACAACGTAACCGCTTGAATCCGTTACATAGTCATTAGGTAAGGCTTGCGTTGTAGGCACGATAACTCCACTTTGACAAATGACTGGGTAATTGGGGTGTCCAAATAGTTCCTTCGCAATAAACAGCAATTACACCTTCCGTTCCGGAGAGGTTGGGGTTGCTCCATTCATAATCGTTTCCATCTGAAGTGATGCCTATAATACTAACACTAGCAGATGAGGAGCGGGATCAGCCAATGCAACAGAAGGAAGCAGCATGATAGCAAATACCAGAACAAATGAAATACTCATTCCAAATACTTTTTTCATTTTTTCCACCTTTTCATTAATATTTTGGTTGGAGTTCAATAATAGAAGCAGTTGAAGCCTATTTTCTCCACCTCTCTTCAATCAATATATTCTGCTTTAAATTTGAACTTCCGAACACAAATGATCGAGTATGATAAAAATCGTCTGGTTGTTTTTGAGAATATTGACTATCGAATGTCTGTAAATAATCAACATACATAATTTCTCATAATGAAACCGAAAGACTTAAAGCAGATGGTCAGACGTACCTTCATGTTTGACAACGGATTTTCCGCAGAATAAAATAATAAAACGATAATATTTTCCTCGCTTTCTCATTCCGGCAGAAGGGAGGCATTGCCCAAACATATGATGAAGCAAAGAATACTGGCTCAAGCCAAACAGCAGATTTTGACAAGAGGCTTTCGGTTTACGATGGCAGACATGGCGAAGCAGTGCGGGATCAGCACCAAGACGATATACGAATGCTACGCCTCCAAGGAAGAATTGATCCGCGACCTGGTCGAGCAGGCCATTGAGGAAGTCAAAGAGCGGGAACAGGCGATTCTGAATGACCCGAGGCTTGGCACGATGGATAAATTGCAGGCTTTGCTTGTGCTGCTTCCGCAGGATTTTCAATTTTTTGAATTCAATCGTCTGTACGAGCTGCAGCGGTATTATCCCGAGGTGTGGAATAGCTTGAACGCCTTTATGGAGGAGCAGTGGGACGGAGTGACGCAGATGATCCGGGAGGGCCAGGCCGAAGAGCTGCTGGGGAATTTCAATACGTCTCTGTTTATCCAGATGTATATCGGCGGACTGCACCGGTTGATGGAGCAAGCCTCGGCGCATCCGGGCCGGCTGACCCTTCGGGAAGCGCTGGACGAGCTGGTGGACATTTTAATGAACGGGATCAGAAGGAGGTAAAAGCATGCATTGGTTCTTGCTCATCCTGGCCATAGCCGCTGAAGTGGCGGGCACTACGTTCATGAAGCTCTCGGCGGGATTCACGAGGCCCGTTCCCTCCGTCCTGCTTATTGTCTGTTATCTGCTCAGCCTGTCCATGCTGAATCTTGCGCTGAAAGGCATCTCCGTAAGCGCGGCCTACGCCATTTGGTCCGGGGTGGGCACCGCTTTTGTGGCGGGGATCGGCTGGGCGCTGTTCGGCGAACAGATCACGGCGTTCAAGGCCGTATGCATTGTGCTCATTATTGCGGGGGTCGTCGGCTTGAATCTGAACGAGGGAAGCCGTGGGAAAGACGACAATCCGGGCGGACAGGTCGTTCCGGGAGAGATAACGGCGCTGAAGGAGAAATCACGGTGAGCGGCAGGCTGAGGGGGTTGTTTTTATTTACAGATCTCTCGTTTCTTGTCTATTGGGTGGTCACGGCGTTTCATTGGATTCCCCCCGAGTATGCGTATCAGGATTATAACAATAAGCTGCTGACCGTCTGGAACTGGTCCTTCCTTCCGCTTGACCTGTTGATCTCGGCAACCGGCCTGATCAGTCTCTATTTTTACCGTAAATCCAGTCCGGTCTGGAGGCCGCTGGTCCTGATTTCGCTTATCCTCACCTCTTGCTCAGGGCTTCAGGCCATAGCGTTCTGGGTCATCAAACAGGACTTTGACCTTGCCTGGTGGATTCCCAATCTGTACCTTCTTCTTTATCCGCTGTTTTTTATACCGGGGCTGGTCCGGCAAATGGCTTTCACAGACGCTTCGATGAACCGTAGGGCCTGAAACGCCGTCCCGGAAAGGGTCGGCTTGCATTACGGAGCTTTTTACTGTTCACATGTAAGGGGAGACAGCATTTGAAGACATCGCACCACATTGCAATTATCGGGGGGACCGGCAGAGCGGGACGTCACCTCGCATACAAAGCGCTGGACAACGGCCACAGCGTCCGCTTGCTTGTCAGGAACCCGAAGAAATGGACCGATGATGACGACAAAATACAGATTATCGCCGGGGACGCCCGAAACGAAAGCTCCATTCGCTTGCTTCTGGATGGCTGCGACGCTGTCATCAATACCTTCGGGCAGCCTGTAAAGGCTGAACCGCTGTACAGCGGGATCACACGTCAAATCCTTGCGGTAATGAACGAGTATGGAATTCAAAGATATATCGGCGTTACCGGCGGGTCTCTTAATGTGGAAGGCGACCGAAAGTCCTGGAGCAACCGAATCGTGTCCAAAGGGTTTGAAATCCTGTTTCGCAAGATGATTGCCGATAAGAAAAAAGAGCTGGCCCTTCTGATGAAGAGCGGGCTCGATTGGACGCTTGTGCGCTTGCCCTTCGTGGTCGAAGGTGCGGAGACGGGGACCATCAAGGAACATTTAACGGATGTTCCGGGCAGAACGATTACGAATGAAGATATTGCCCGCTTCCTCATTAACCAGATTGACGATGCGAAGTATGTAAGAAAGACTCCTTGCATTTCAAACTGACTCCAGCAGTTTGAAGGAACGATCTTTGACCACTGGGACGATATCATCCTATGAATAACAAACCAACAAACTCCCTGGCTGCTTCGGCAGCTTAGGGAGTTTGTCTTCAATCTGACCTGTTGAAGTTCAACAGGTTTATCCATCCAATAAATTTTACACTTTCTTTAATAGACTTTCGTTTTTGCATGTGGCACTATCCTTGTATAATTAATTAGAATGTAATACTAACGTCTTCAGAATCCCACATAGTATAACTGTTCACTGTCACTTGAGTACGATTAGTGTCATTTGTTCCAAATGCCCCATGCCGGACAGTGTTTGCAGATGTTACTCGAGCGTAGCCTGTCGTCGAATAGAGATATGCATCACTAAATTTGGCATTATTCAAATAGTCACCATTGCTAAAGTTCGCTGTATCATTACACAATGTAATTTGTCTATTAAAAATACCGTTCGTGCTCCATATATGGTTGCCAACATAATAAATAAAGTCAGTATACACAGTATTGAAATTATTGGCATCAAGAGCTTTAAATTCCAAGTATCCATTATTTAAGACATTGGCAATGAAATATACTCTTGACCCTGCCGTTAATCCACTAATTGCGCTAGTTGTAGCATGTTGCCCTAAATCCGGGCTATTGTATACGCCTCTCCAGCCGTTACCCTCATATCCTCCTCCATACCACAAACCCACATCAATACCCCATCCATCTGAGCCTGAAACAGTATAAAATAAATATCCTGAAGAACCACCTGCTCTATTAACATAAGGGAGGGTTGCGAAAGCTGTAGATGTATTATATCCGGAAGAATCAGATACTACTTCGTAGCCAATACCGTTATCACCAGGGCGATTGGTTGAATATGGGGTACTAGCAATACTGTAAGTATTAGCACCACTGTTATTGATAATTGTGGACGGAGTATCAACTAATCCCTTTACATATTTTTGAATTTGGTCATCACTAAAATTGTAAGCTGCAACTTGTTGTTTTAATGACAATATATTTGCATCATACAAATCTGATTTTGAAATACTAACTGACTGGTTTTCCTTGCTATAAATTTTGTCGCTTGTTGTATTAGATTTCTTAAAAGGAGTCACATCAACTTTATGATCCTTCAAAAAGTCAACAGCTTCATTACTTATTATGTAGTCACCTTTTTTATCGGTTTGAGCAAAAGTTGGAATTGCCAATGAAAAAAACAGTACAATTGATGTGGCGGCTGTTACAACACTTTTAATTTTCATATTTAGATTCCCTCCCAGATTAATTTAATATGCCATGGTAAAAACATCAAAATTATTACTCAAGCCCCCCTTTAATGGATTCATATGTAATTCTATTCCAATTAATTCCTATTTTCAATATAAAATTGTAAATATTCCTATAGATTTTCGTTAAAACCTGGTAGAGTAATTTTTCGTATCAGACCTCTCCAAGGTTACGGAAGCATTATAAAATAACTCTCGATGGAAGACCTGAAAAAGACAATACGAAAGTGACCCTCGGACCGATAAAAAAAGGCCAGGGTAATCAATATATTACTGTTTGATGATCACGTGTTGATTTTCTTACCACCCGCAGGAACAGGCAAATAAGCGAGAAGAAAATGATCTTTCGATTTCTTGAAAAATTTTTATCCATCGTGATCTCTCGTTGCAGGATGGCTGTCCCGTTTTTTTTCACGTACTATCGTCCGTTTCTATCGTTTACCTCCGGACGCTGACTGCGCGGAGGCTCCCGCCCCGATACCACTGCACAAGTCCGAGCGAGACCAGGCTGACCGCCAGCCAGACGGCCGACCTTCCGGTGATGGAGGCAAGCAGCGTAGCCGCGTTGACGATGAGCAGAGCCGCTCCGGTCAGGTCGAAGGCCGCGGGTCTCGGCTGCTCTTTGGGAAGCAGGAAGAAGAGAACCGGCATCACCAGCAGCACCAGACAAGTGACGGCGAACAGGCCGTTCCAGCCGAAATACTCGCTGATGAGGCCGCCGACGATCGGCCCAAGGCCGAAGGCCATGGCGCTGCCCGCCGAAATCATCGCAATCGCCGCGCCGCGCCGCTCGGCCCCGATATACCGGCTGGCCAGCACCAGGCCAAGGCCCGCCATAACTCCCGATCCCGCCGATTGCAGAATCCGGGTAAGCAGCAGCACATGAAAGTCATGCGCGAAAATGCCCAGCACCGAGGACAGCCCAAGCGTCGTAAGCCCGACGATAAGAAGCCTGCGGACGGCACAAGATCGAAAAGCCTGCTGTAAATGACCGTCGACAGCGCGTCCTATATACTCGCTATGCCGCAGCCTTACAAGGCCGGATGCTGCATGAGCGATCCGCGTCATTTGACAGATGAACCGCCGGGTTATATACTTTAGGCGAATATTCGGCACTTTTTTCGACAAAACGCACATATGTGCTTTGATGAAGAATCGGAAGGCCGTCCAGCGATGCGAAACGGAGGGATGTTCATGAGTACAGTCAAATGGGCCATTATCGGGCCGGGTGGCATCGCCCGGGAATTCTCCGAGGCAATACAGAAAATCGGCGGCACGCTCTATGCGGTGGGTTCGCGGAGTCTGGATAAAGCGCAGCAATTCGCCGAAGAATACGGAGCGGCCAAGGCATACGGCGACTATAATGAAATGCTGCGGGACCCGGAAATCGACGCGGTCTATGTCTCTACGCCTCACAGCAATCATTATGAATACATTATCGAGAGTCTGAAGCAGGGCAAGCATGTGCTCGCGGAAAAAGCCATTACCGTCAACATTGGCCAGCTTCGGGAAATCGCGGCTTTGGCGGAAGAGAAAGGTCTGGTCGTGGCCGAAGCAATGACGATCTATCATATGCCTTTGTACACCAAGCTGCGGCAAATCGTCGAGTCCGGCAAGATTGGCCCGCTCAAAATGATTCAGGTCTCCTTCGGCAGCCACAAAGAGTACGACGTGAACAACCGGTTCTTCAACAAGGATCTGGCGGGGGGCGCGCTGCTTGATATCGGCACCTACGCCCTGTCGTTTGCCCGCTTCTTCCTGTCGGCCCAGCCGAATGAAATTCTGACCACCGTCAAGCCGTTCGAGACGGGCGTCGATGAGCAATCGGGCATTCTCCTGAAGAATGCTGCCGACGAGATGGCCGTGGTCTCGCTGACCATGCGGGCGAAAATGCCGAAGAGAGGCGTAGTCGCAGGAGAACAGGGCTTCATTACCGTGGACAACTTCCCGCGCGCTTCCAAAGCCGTTATTCAATATCTTGACGGAACTTCGGAAACGGTTGAAGCCGGGAATACAGACGAGGCGATCCAGTATGAAATCAAGGACATGGAGCAGGCGATTGCGGCAGGGGCCAGCGGAACGCTTCAGCTGTCACTGGACGTTATGGAAATCATGAGCAATGTCAGAGGGCAGTGGGGCATAACCTATCCTTTTGAATAAAAAAATATGACGATAGCGGCTCAGCCGCCAAAAAACCGGTCAATGCCCGAAAATATCGTGGCCTGACCGGTTTTGCTTTAGTTCTCATTTTGGGGAGCGATAGGCTTCAGGATGGACAGCTTGCTGCCCTGGAGCGGTTCATCATAGGACCTATTCTCCGCTTACCAATGCGATGAGCACGGGCAGCACCAGGAAGGATCCCAGCGTCGTCCATAGAATGCAGCGGGACACAAACGTCGGGGAAGCACTAAAGCGCTCCGCGAGAATGACCGAGTTAACCGCTACCGGCATGGAGGCCAGAATAAGCAGCACGAAACGGAGCGTCCCTGTAATTCCCAGCAGTGTCAGCACCCCGAGCGCGAGCAGCGGCGCAAGCAGCATCCGCACCGCCATACCCGTCCAGAACACCGACCGTTCTCCCGTTAGGCTCGGCATCCGCACTACCTTCATCATCTGCGCGCCCAGAATCGCCAGCACGACCGGAGAGTAAGCTCCCGCCGCCATGCTTATTCCCTTGTCCAATTCGGCGGGCAGATGCCAATTGAATCCCCTGAGCAGCAGCGCCAACACGGCGGCATAGATCGCGGGAAGGGAGAGTACCGATTTGACGGCATTCTTCACGGAAAAATGGGATCGTGCCGCAAAATAAACGCCAAGCGTATTGATGATAAGCATCTGCCCGATGATATAGACAGAAGCTTTATCAAGACCCGCTTGTCCAAAGGCGAGCAGAACCAGCGGAATCCCGTAGTTTGCGCTGTTGGTCAAGACGGAAACAAGCGTCAAGCCCGCCTGATCGGGCGCGGAGAATTTCATAATTCTGCTGATGCCGCTTGCAGTCCCCCACAGAAACAGCAGATTCAGCAAGGTGAACGCCGCCGTTAAATAGATGTCACCAAACGAAATTTTCGCATGGGCCAGAGTGTCCAGAATGATGGCAGGGCTTAAAAAATACAGGTACAGTGTAAGCAGCGGCTTCGTATCCAGACGCTGAAAGCGTTCGATTAGCGCACCTGCAATAATCGGAACCGACAAAGGGACAACGACTTCGATCAGAGTAGAAAGCACGGTTTGAATCACGGCAGGCACACCTCTTAAGCGGATTTTTTATCTCTAATATATCCACCCGTCCTCTACCCGTCCAAGACCTGTAATCAATATCACTGATAGGCGCAGCCTATATAGGCGGCCAGGATTATTGTTCCATTAACGGAAGGTTATCAACAGAAAGCCCTTCCCTTGTCATAACGCGGCACTTGTCGCCTCAAGAAAGTAAGCCGGTTGCGATTGCTCTTCCAAATTCTTTTTCCGGGCATCTCCCTCCCGCCCCATATCCTACGAAACACATTTTGGACTTGATAAATTTCAGGACTCTTTTTAATTTCTACCTAAGCGCAATGAAGGCCATCCGTGGGGATGACCTATTCAACAGCTGTATATGCGCCCAGTAACTGCGCTAACGGGAAACGGTAGTGGTACAGGGGCACTTACAACGCAGCAGGCGTAGCCGGAGTTACTCCCCCGGCAAGTGCTCCTTGCAAAAAGCGGCCAACTCTTCCTCCTCGTCATCCTCCAGGTCGAATTCAAGAATCCGGTGCGTCGTCGTCTCCATGACATCATACGTAACGACGCTCACTTCTCCGTCAGCCTCTTTGACTACCGCCCGGACGCTGACCCCGTTCTCCGAATAAAGCTCGTCCTCTTCAGGAATATCAAGGTTAATCATAAACTCGTAACGGGTTCCCGCAATAATACCGAACGGGTCCCGGATCTGTTCCACGGTATAGCCCAAAATCGCAAGCATGGATCACCACTCCTTCTTCTCTTACCGACACTTTCATACTCAGGAGATCATCATAGCACAAGCCTGGCGGACAGCGCCAGACAAGGAATCCGGCCCAGCCCTGTCCAGCTCCAGCACACTTCCGCTCGCGGATATACCCGGATATAAATGACCGGGCGAAACGGCTATGCGATTCGTCCGGCCAGCCCGTCTTCCCGTCAGCTGAACGAGAAATGAGGGTATAGGGATTATAGTGGTTCTGCACAGAACTATCAATTGTAGAATTTCGTCGCCATGCGTCGCATCGGAAGGAACGCCGCTGTCGTCTGACAGCGAAATATGATGGAGTTACACGAGAAACATGGCGACGATGGTAGTGACTGCAAGGCCGATCAGCACCGGCTTCACGTTGCGGCGCGCCAGCTCGAACGGACTGACGCCGCAGATCGCCGCAGCCGGAATGAGCGCCCAGGGGATAAGCGTTCCGCCGCCCACCCAGATAGCGGCAACCTGCCCGAGCGCGGTCAGCGTCTCGGCGCCGGAGCCGATGGCGGCTGCAAACAGA
>NZ_ASSC01000057.1 GCF_000520735.1 Paenibacillus forsythiae T98 | reverse complement strand
GGGGAAGCTGCCGAGATACTGGCTGCGGACCGCGTTATTCTGCCCGGCGTCGGCGCGTTCGGCGACGCGATGGAGCATCTGCGGCAGAGCGGGCTGGACACCGTTGTCAAAGAGGTCGCGGCGAAGGGCCAGCAGCCGCTGCTCGGCATCTGCCTCGGCATGCAGCTCCTGTTCACCCGGGGCGAGGAATACGGCAGCCATGAGGGGCTGGATCTTTTGCCGGGAACGGTGGTGCGGTTTGAGCCGAGAGAAGGCTATAAAGTGCCGCATATGGGCTGGAACAAGCTCCAGTATCTCCAGCCGGAGAACCCGCTGCTTGGGGGGCTGGAGGAGGGACATGTCTACTTCGTTCACTCCTATCATGCGCTGGTTGACGCAGACAGCGATTTACTGGCCGTAACGGATTACGGACATCCGGTTACGGCTATCGTCGGGCGGGGCAGTGTGTTTGGCATGCAGTTTCATCCCGAGAAGAGCGGGGAGCTTGGAAGAAAGCTGCTTGAGCAGTTTTTGAAGCTGGAAATTTGATGGGTTACCCATATAAAAACGTGTGCGGGCGTCATCGGAGTTTCAGGAGAATCGGCGTCCGCGCCATGAATATATGAATTTAGCAACGGGAAAGCGGGGAACGGCAAAAATGTCTTCTTTTATCGTGTATCCGGCGATTGATATCCGGAACGGAAAGTGCGTCAGGCTGCTGCAGGGCGACTATAATCAGGAAACGGTCTACGGGGACAGTCCGCTCGATATGGCCAAATCATGGGAAGCGCAGGGCGGAGAGTTCATCCATCTTGTTGATCTCGACGGCGCGAAAGCCGGACATCCCGTCAATATCGACATTATCGGATCGATCGCCGCTGGTGTGAATGTGCCAGTTCAGGTCGGGGGAGGACTGCGCACGCTGGAGGATGTGGAGAAGCTGCTGTCGCTCGGCGTCAGCCGCGTCATCATCGGCACCGCCGCCATCAATGACCGGGAGTTTACCGAAACCGTATTGGCAAAATACGGCGATAAAGTCGCGATCGGCATCGATGCGCGGAACGGTTATGTCGCTACGCATGGCTGGCTGAACACCTCCGAGGTGCTGGCTACGGATCTCGCGAAGGAGCTCGCGTCCAAGGGCGCGGAAACCTTTATCTACACGGATATTTCCCGCGACGGAATGATGCAGGGCCCGAATGTGGAGGGCATTCTCGCCATGGCGCAGGCCAGCGGCAAAAGCGTTATCGCCTCCGGCGGGGTGACCGTTCAGGACGATCTGCTGCGTCTCAGCGCGCATAAGGACAGCGGCATCGGCGGCGCTATCGTCGGCAAGGCGCTCTATACCGGCAACATCAAGCTTGCCGAAGCTTTGGCCGCGCTGAAGTAAGCCTGGCCTGGAGGCCAGAACCGCAGCACGCGAGGCGTTAAGGGTTTTTAGCAGTTGAGCAGGCGGAGCGAAGCCCGCCGCCCCGAAGGGGCCAAAAACGCGGCACGCGAAGGTGTTAAGGGGTTTTGGCAGTTGAGCAGGCGGAGCGAAGCCGCCGTCCCGGAGGGGCCAAAAACGCGGCACGCGAAGGTTTTAAGGGGTTTTGGCAGTTA
>NZ_ASSC01000056.1 GCF_000520735.1 Paenibacillus forsythiae T98 | reverse complement strand
AAGGGTATTGAAAGAGCGATAAGCTCATTTTGAAACTGACGATCCATTCACATGAATCATTAAAAATCAACGTGTTCCATTTGTTCAGTTTTCAAAGAACTTGCACCCAGCATTTGAATATTTCATCTCATGCACAGGAATTATAGAATAACACACTGTGTTGCGTTCGTCAACTCTTTTTTCGATCATGATTTTCAACTTCATCACAACCTCGCAAGCGACAAGAAATAATATATCATGCATAGTTCAAACTTGCAACCCCTTTTTTAAAAATAAATGATTTGTCTTTAATATCTCCTATCGTTCCTGAATGTTCATTGCAGTCAAGCAGTAAAACGAGTTATCGTAATCCATATCGAATGCCCGGCTTAATCCGGCTTATTATAGAAAGGAGCTGCAATGAGAAATCAATCAACGTCTACTCTGGCGCAGGTAAATGCGGCGGCCGGAGAGCAGAGCCAGCTTCAGCAGGCCACGATCTACCGGATCTTGCTGGCCGTCGGTTTCGTCCACCTGTTCAACGATTCCATTCAGGCGGTTATCCCTGCTATCTTCCCGATCCTTAAGAGCAACATGCTGCTCTCCTTCGCCCAAATCGGATGGATCGCGTTCGCACTCAACGTCACGTCTTCGGTTATACAGCCGGTCATCGGCTATGCCGCAGACCGCCATCCGCGTCCGATCCTGCTTCCGCTCGGAATGGACAGCACGTTAACGGGGGTTATGCTGCTGGCCTACGCCAATAATTATGCCCTGGTGCTGATCTCCGTCATTCTGATCGGGTTCGGCTCAGCGACCTTCCACCCCGAAGGCATGCGTGTGGCGCATATGGCGGCCGGTCTTAAAAAAGGGTTGTCCCAATCCATCTTTCAGGTCGGAGGCAATGCGGGGCAGTCGCTCGGGCCGCTGCTCACGAAGTGGATTTTTATCCCGTTCGGACAGATTGGCGCATTGGGCTTTACGATTATTGCGGCCGCCGGTGTCGTGGTGCAGACCTATGTGGCCCGGTGGTACCGGGAGATGCTGGATGCCGGCTATACGTTCCGCAAAAAGAACGCTGCCCGCACAATGGACCCCGCCAGACGGCGAAGCATTCTTAGGGCGGCGGTTATCCTGGTCTTGATTGTCTTTGTGCGCTCGTGGTATGGCCAGGCGATCGGAAGCTACTATGCGTTCTATTTAATGGAAAAATATGGACTTATGCTGGACAGCGCACAGAACTATATTTTTATGTACCTGGCTGCCGGAGCTCTTGGCACTCTCTTCGGAGGGCCGCTTGCCGACCGGTTCGGACGGCGGAATCTCATCCTGTTCTCCATGATCGGAACCGTTCCGTTCGCGCTAGCGCTGCCGTTCGTAGGACAATTGTGGGCAGGCGTGCTGCTGCTGATTGGCGGATTCGTTCTTCTGTCCAGCTTCTCGGTCACCGTCATTTACGCGCAAATGCTGTACCCCGGCAACATCGGTACCGTCTCCGGCCTTATTACCGGACTGGCTTTTGGACTCGGCGGCATCGGCTCGCTGTTCATCGGCCATATGATTGATGCCATC
>NZ_ASSC01000055.1 GCF_000520735.1 Paenibacillus forsythiae T98 | reverse complement strand
GTCTCCAATTCTAAATATTAAATGCCGAATATATAATTGGTGGCATGCAAATTATAAAACCAAATCAATAGTTTTTTTGAGAGCGATTCAGATACGGCAATGAGCTCAGGAATAGCAACGTTCTAACAAATCCCCGCAATAGGAAATGATAACAAAACGGAGGTTCGTTTCGATGGAGACTGATTTTTTCTGGGAATTAATAAATAATTCCAAAAAGTATGGTATAGAACAAATTGAATGGTTAACTAAAGAATTAATCAAGAAAACTAGTGAAGAGATCATTCAATTCGAAATAGAATTTAGGAATAAGTTGGACAAATCATATACATCTTCATTATGGGGTGCAGCTTTTGTAATAATGGGAGGATGTTCAGACGATGGATTTGATTACTTCAGGAGTTGGTTAATTTCCCGAGGAGAAGAAATATTCAATCAGGCATTAATGAATCCTGAGTTTCTAGTTGAATATTTATCTGAGGACTGTTTACAAGAAGATGAATTTGCGCCCCAATTGGAAGAGATGTTATTAGTCGCTTCAGATGCGTACACTTATCAAAAAACCGGTATGTTCGAGTATAACCATGATATACATACAGAATTTATTAATGAGTTAGAAGTTCGAGGCTATAATTTTGAACCAATAGAAATTGAATTGGATTGGGAGGAAGAAGACCTGGAGGTGAGGTATCCTTTATTATGGGATAGATTTGGAGAGAACCCTCTGACTTAAGGAACGTTTGAAGGGCGGGGACGTCTTATACGATCATATTCACGAATCGGATGGTTCGACTTAATTTTTGTTATGGAGAAGAAACATTGGGTGAATGGACGTCGTGAACACGGAAACGATAGGCGAAAGAATCATAAAGGAGAACTATATGGAAACCACAGTATACCGAAATCAAGTGAATGAAGAGAGATTTATTAAGTCGTTTCTAATAGATGTTAAGAATTCTCTTATCAAATGGGATGAGCTAATAAGAAATAACTATATGGATTCAATGTATAAGGACAATTTTTATAAAGAGTACGGTAAGGGACTTGATACATGGTCTGTAACAGAACCAATATTAAAGTTCCTAATATATATAGAACTTCTCAAGAAATATAAAATTCGCCCTGAAGACCATGCATATAACGATAATAAAATGCTAGATTTTGCATTATATACTGAATTAACCGACCATTGCTATATAAGCGAGATCGGAATAGAACTTAAATGGGCTGTATTTACTAAAAAAGGATTGTTAAATCAAAGATCTCTCCAAACCTTAATTAATGATTTCGTGAAGATGAAAGAGCTGAAAAACCAATACAAATATTTTATTCAACATTCAATTACTGACCAGAAAGTAATTGTAAATCAAGATATATTAAATAAACAGATACTAAATGACGTTGATGGTAGACTGATGCGTAAATATATACCTAGAGTAATAAGTATAGAATCATTTGAAGTCTGGGGATCGAATGAAGAAATTAAGAAGAATTTTAACTTATGTTTGTGGGCTATTCAAAGAAGATAATCCCTTCGTCTAACATCGTTTTCACGCTGCGGGGCTCACGCCTCTCGGTCTGCAAGAGTAGCTGTGCTAGTGGATTCGGGCTTTCTTAAGGTGGTGAGTGAAATGAAAATTCGCATAATCGGGGCTTGTGGTAGCGGAAAATCATACATCGCAAAAAAACTATCGGACAAGTATGGAATAAATCACTATGAAATGGACAATCTTGTATGGGATCGTAGCGCTGTGAATTTACGATTTCCAATAGAGGTAAGAAATTCAATGTTAGATGAAATCATACATAAAGAAAATTGGATACTTGAAGGAACTCATTATAAATGGGGACAGGAGAGTTTTAGGAAAGCCGACTTAATATTTATTCTTCAACCCAATAGATATATTCGTAATCTAAGAGTAATTCAAAGATTTATAAAGACAAGAATGGGAATAGAACAATGGAATTACAAACAATCTGTAAAGAATTTATATCAAATGCTACTTATATATAATCGTGGATACGATCAGGAAAGTATACAACAGATTTTAGAGATTACAAATAAATATGAAGATAAGAGAATAATAACAAGGAACAAGCAAGAAATATTGGAACATGTTGAAGGGTATTTGTTAGCTGACTCGTTATGAAAATGATGCGGAAATAACCTAATAAAATTCAAGTGTATCATCAATGCAGAATAAATAAGCGTGTATAGATTCTCATTTTGGAAGAGAAGAAATTCGAAGGGAAAATCAGAATTTAACGCATTAATGATGTTGGAGGTTACTGATGAATAATAAGAAATATACTACTTGGAGTATTTTAATAGTAGTCGTTTCTTCTTTCATACAGCTGATGTGGTATATACCTTGATTAAGGATGGAACAATTTATTGGAATAAGAATTAATGCTGGTAATTTTTAGAATAGTGACTTTAGATCGGGGAGGTCCTTATGGTGGATAAAGATTTTCTCTTAAAAGCATATGGTCAATGTTATGATGCTGAAGCAGGTCCATGGAATTTATCTAAAGCGAGCTTGTATTTAGAATATTCGGTTAGGAAATTTTTTGAGGATAACTTTCAGATTAAAGAGAATATGAATGTCTGCAATATCGGAATAGGTGCTGGAAACTGGGACAGATACTTATCTTATCACATTGGTTTAAAAGGTACGCTTACAAGCGTTGATATTGATCCTTTATGTTGCAGACAGCTAAAAGAACGTTTGGAAAATGAGCATAATCCGAATAAAATTACAATTATATGCCAAGATGCTACTACGATTCAAAATATGAATTCAATGTACGATTTGGTCACGATGATAGGGAGTACCCGATTAGAATCCGGATTGTATGATGATATTCTCTCAAGCGCTGTTAACATGTTGAAGGACAATGGAGAATTATACTATATGACGCTGGATCAAACGGAAACAATGAACGATTTTGTACAATTCGCAGTAAAAAAACAATTAATTCTTGAAAACTATGTATTCGAATATAGCTACGGATTTCACTTGAGATATTGGAAGGTTATTAAATCCCAAAGCACTGTTTATGTATAGAAGGTAATGTCTAACGAATACATCTTATTCGGGTCTGTCAAGATTTTTGTGTAAACTCTTTTACAA
>NZ_ASSC01000054.1 GCF_000520735.1 Paenibacillus forsythiae T98 | reverse complement strand
CCTTCGTCTACTGCGTATCCTCTCTTGGAGTAACCGGGGAACGTTCCTCCTTCCATGAAGACGTGGACCGGTTTATTGCATCCGTCCGCCAGGCGACGGATCTTCCGGTAGCCGTCGGATTCGGCATTTCCACTCCCGAGCAGGTCGCCAGATTTGCTAAAATCTGCGATGGCGTAGTCGTCGGGAGCGCTATCGTCCGCAAGATCGAGGAGGTTATCTTTCTTCTTGAAGATCCTGCGAAGCGGGCCGAAGGACTGTTGCAAATCCGCGATTTTGTGTCACAATTAAGACCATAGCTTTAGCACATAGATATTTACCGAGAGAGAGGACCGCTCATGAAGCCGAAACCCCATATCGTTGGCCTTCCGGTTTACAAGCCCGGCAAGCCTATAGAAGAAGTGAAGAAGGAATACGGTCTTGAGGACGTTATCAAGCTGGCCTCCAATGAGAATCCGTACGGCTCTTCACCGAGCGCAGCAGCCGCCATCCAGGCGGAACTGGGCAATCTCAGCCTTTATCCGGACGGCTCCGCCGCCGAATTGACCGCCGCACTGGCTTCTCACCTGGGCGTCGGCAGCGACAATATCATTTTCGGCTGCGGTTCGGACGAGATTATCGCGCTGATCGCCCGTGCCTTCTTTCTGCCCGGTGACGAGACGATTATGGCCGACCAGACCTTCTCTGTCTACAAAAGCAACGCGGATATCGAAGGAGCGGTGAGCATCGAGGTGCCGCTGATTCAGGGCGCCCATGATCTGGATGGAATGCTTGCCCGCATCACCGGCAAGACCAAGGTAATCTGGGTGTGCAACCCGAACAATCCGACGGGTACGATTGTGACCGGATCGGCGCTGACCGCCTTCCTGGACGCGGTCCCGGACCGCGTGATGGTTGTGCTTGACGAGGCTTACTACGAGTACGTGACCGATCCGTCCTACTCCGACGGCATCAAGCTTCTGGATCGTTACCCGAACCTTGTTGTGCTGCGTACCTTCTCCAAGATTTATGGGCTGGCGGCGCTGCGGATCGGATACGGAGTAGCCAGACCCGAAATTATCACGCTTATTAATCAGGTGCGCGAGCCGTTCAACACCTCCCGTCTTGCGCAGGCCGCCGCGATTGCGGCTCTGGGGGACCGGGGCTATGTGGAGGAATGCCGCCGCCTGAACAGCGCCGGCATTGTACAGCTTCAGGAGGAATTCAATCGGCTTGGCCTGGAATACTTCCCGGCGCACGGGAATTTCATCATGGTTGATGTCCGCGTGCCTGCGCTTGACATTTTCGAGCTGCTTCTGCGCAAAGGCGTTATCGTGAGAGCCGGACACCGCCTTTATCCTACCTATATCCGGGTTACCATCGGCTCGCAGGAGCAGAACAAGGTCTTTATCCAGGCTTTGGAGGCTGCGCTCAAGGAGCAGGGAGTTCGGGCATAGCACGGACTTGGCAAGGAATTTACAGAAGGCGAGTTGTTTAAAGACATGACGACAAAGATTGCAATATTCGGCGTCGGGCTGATCGGCGGTTCCCTGGCTCTGTGCTTCAAGGGCAGAGAAGGGCTGAATGTGGTGGGACACGCCCACCGCCCGGAGTCGGCGGCCAAATATGTAAGCAGAGGCGTAGTCGACAGCGCGACGCTGTCTTTTGAAGAGGCGGCGCTGGGCGCCGACTTTATCTTTTTATGCGTTCCCGTCGGGATGCTGGAAGATTATTTGCACAGACTGAGCAAGCTGCCGCTGAAGAAGGGCTGCATCATTACGGATGTGGGCAGCACCAAGGCGAGCATTGCCGCCTGCGCGGCTTCGATTGACTTGCCGGACGTTTATTTTATCGGCGGTCATCCGATGGCCGGCTCGGAACGCTCCGGTGTGGAAGCCGCCTCGTCGCTGCTGTTCGAGAACGCCTATTATGTGCTTACGCCGCCCCCGGAAATCCCGGAAGAGGCTTATGAAGCCCTGAAGGCGCTGCTGGTACATACGAGAGCGCAGATCGTCCGTCTGAACCCCAAGCGGCATGACGAGATTGTCGGAGCGATCAGCCATTTGCCCCACATTATCGCCGTAGCGCTCGTGAATCAGGTTCACGGCTATGACTCCGCCGATTCGCTGTACAGCACGCTGGCTGCGGGAGGATTCCGTGATATTACTCGGATTGCGTCAAGCGAGCCCGTGATCTGGCGCGATATCTTGCTGAACAACCGCACGGTGATGCTCGGGCTGCTGAAGGATTGGAATAAAGAGGTTTCTTCTTTCGTGCAATTGCTGGAAAATGGCGACGGAGAGGGGATCGAGAAGGCGTTTGAGGAAGCGGGCGCATTCCGCAGCAAGCTCCCCGAGCGGCGCAAGGGCATGATTACCCCGCTGTTCGATCTGCATATCGACGTTCCCGACCATCCCGGCATCATTGGACGGATCGCAACGGAGCTTGGCGACCAGGGCATCAATCTGAGCAATGTGCAGATTATCGAGAGCCGGGAGGACGTTCCGGGCATTATGCGCCTGTCCTTCCGTCAGGAAAGAGACATGGAACGCGCCAAAGTGCTGCTGCAGCGGCATGACTACACGGTGTACGTTTAAATAAACAATGTGCAAGGCCGGGCCGAAGCCCGGCTTTTTGTGATGCCGCAGGTTCATGCAGGGTTCGGCTGTCCAGCCCGCGTCAGGAAGCAGGGGCAAAAAAAAGACCGCTTACAAATAAGCGGCCACAGCTCACCGTATTGGGAACTGTACAGTCTTGGATAGGAGTGGAGAGAAACCATACTGTACTTTTATTATATGTATCCGTTTACATTTTGTCAACGCTTTCATTGAAGTTTTTTGACTTTTGCGGCAATAGTCTATTTATGTCATTGGAAAACGAATTGTGGTACAATAGGAAAAGTATTTTTATAGAGTCGTGCATTTGTAACCAAACGTCCGAATTTTCACAGTTCGTCGTCAGCTTTGAGGAATATACATAGAAACCGTATGGTAACCCGGTTTTTTCATAAACAACCGCAACTTTTTTGATCCTGTCCGGTAATAATGATTACCACGACGGGATATGACGCGCTATGGCGAGGAGGAAACGCCCACCATGACGGATTCCCAGTTAATCCAGCAAATCAAGCAAGGAAACACCGAACTTTATTCAGAGCTCATGCGGCGCTATCAACGCAAAATACTGGCATTTGTCTATCATATGTTGAAGAATTCCCAAATGGAGCTTATCGCCGAGGATCTGTGCTCGGAGACGTTCTACAAGGCCTTCCGGAGCCTTCATTCCTTTCGTGAGGTCGATGCGTCCTTCTCCACATGGCTGTACACCATCGCCCGCAATACCGTGCTTAGCGAGCTTCGCAAGAATCGCGGCGGCAATGTATCGCTTGAAGAAAGCGGCTATACGCCCGTTGCGCCGCTGGAAGTGGCGCCGGAGCAGGCCGTGCTGCGGAATGAACGGATGAACCTTGTGCGTAAAGCCATCAACAATCTGCCGGAAAAACAGCGGTCCGCGCTGATTCTCCGCGAGTACGACCAAATGGACTACCAGGAAATCGCAACGATTCTCGATCAGAGCGTCAGCTCGGTCAAATCGCTGCTGTTCCGTGCCAGAAGCAGCGTTAAGCTTCAGCTTGAATCCTATTTCTATGAGCCTGCCTACGAACATCAGCATGAGAGGATGAAGAGCCAATGAACTGCAGAGAAGCGCAGAATCTGATTCCGCTTCTTTGGGATGCTCCTCCCGGTACCCCGGAGCGAATTCGTCTATTGCAGCACATCTCCGGCTGCTCCTACTGCTCTGCCGAATGGGAGATGTGGCAGGAAAGCGGCCGGCTCATTCAGGACATGAAGGCCGAGGTCAGCGAGGAACGCGCCGAAGCCGTTAATGCCCGGGTAATGGAACGTATTTACCTGGAAAGCCCCTGGCTGATGCCGGGGGACGGCAAGTCAGCCGGCAAGCCCGGCATCTTCCGCCGGCGGCTCAGCTTGTGGATCGCCTGTTTTCTGGCGGTATTCCTGTGCAGCTTCCTGTACTATACAATGATTCAGACGCCGGATAATACCATGATGGCGCAGAGTGGAATCGTGCCGACCGGAATTGCCGGTTCGTCGGATGACTGGCAGTCTGTCTATCCGGTCGCATCCGGAGGCAGTCAGATTATCGAGCCGCTTGTCGTCAGCATGGGGCCGACCCATCCGCAATACTGGATGGTGCTGTCGATGCTGGGAGTGGCATTGTCCATCTTTTCGCTTGCCCGGCTGAACCGGTACCGCAGACATTGAAAGAGCCTTCTTGGACAATCAAGAGGGCTCTTTCAATGTTCTTTCGCGTCTTTACGGGCCAAACCTGGAGACATTTAAGCTCATCCATGGTACAGTAAGAAAAAAATATACGGAAAAGGATGGGAGTAACTCATGTTGATCGGTCTGATACGCCATGGACAGACGGACTGGAATGCAGCTGGCCGGATTCAGGGACAAAGTGATATCCCGCTTAACGGCGAAGGACGAAGACAGGCGGAAATGCTGGCAGAACGGCTTCTGAGGGAACCGTACCGCTGGGACTCTTGTATTACAAGCGGCCTGTCCCGGGCTGAGGAGACCGGCCGGATTATTGCCGCACGGCTCGGCCTTCCGCTGCTTGAGCCTGACAACCGTATAAGGGAGCGGGCCTACGGGCAGGTAGAAGGACTTACGCCGGATGAGCGCGAAGCCAAGTGGGGCAAGGAGTGGAATCTGCTCGAACTCGGCCAGGAGAAGGATGAACAGCTTCAGGCGCGGGGGCTTGCCTTTATGGAGGACTTATCCGCGAAGCATCCGGACCGGAATTTGCTCGTTGTATCGCATGGCGGGTTTCTCGCCCAGCTCTATATCGCGCTTTACAAAGATAAGTTCACCCAGCGGCTTGGCAATCTTTCCCTGACGATTCTGGAGAAGACAGAACGGGAATGGAACCCGCTCCTGTACAACTGCACCCGGCATATCCTGCAAAATCAGCGTTAACCCGATCGCCTTCGGGTTATTTTTTTTGGGAAAAATGGAATAAAAAAAGCCATACATCCCATAATGGTATTAAAACGGCGAGGCGATGAAGATGAATCTGGCGGATATGCTAAGCTTTGCGGACATGAGTCAACTGACGGCCATAGCAGGCCGCTACCAGTGCGAATGCAAGCCAAATTCCAAGCATGACCTGATTCAGACCCTGCTTATAACGCTTGGGAGCAAAGACTTTATGGAAGCGCAAGTGAGAGAATGCTCCCGGGATGATTTGCGGTTTCTGAATACCCTGCTGTTTGACGAAAGAAGCTATCTTACTCTTGAAGATTTGCTTGCCGCAGCGAGAGCTTCGTCGCTTGAGACCCAGCCCGGAAAAAATGGAGGCTATCGAGATACGGTCACCCGGTTCAAAAACGGAGGCTGGCTCTATAACGGGGCCTCTCAGCATACCCGGTACTTGTTTCAGGTTCCGAAGGATCTTAAGGAACGCTTCCGTGACCGGATGGCGGCAAGGATTAAGGAAGGGCTGGAAACGAGCGGGGAACCGGGCGTGTACAGGGAGGAAGGCCAACTGGCGGCAGCCGATTTGCTGACCCTGCTGCATTTTGTCCTGGAGAACGAGCCGGAGTTGAATCTGGAAGGCGCTATGTACAGGAGATGTCAGCAACAACTGATGAACAGCCTGCATATTTCCGAGCCGCTTCTCGGAAAGGGAGGGTGGAGGTTCGGCTACGGCAGAGCCTGTGAGCACTATCCGTCAAGACTGGCCTTGCTTTATGACTATGCGCGCCACCGGCGGTGGATCGCGGAAGAAGAGCACAGGCTCAAGCTGACGGGTGCGGGTACTGCGGTGTTAACAGAAGCAAAATACGAATCCGTGTTGCAGATTTTCTCCTTTTGGTTAAGACTTTATAAAGGCGCGATTCCAAATCTTCCATCACTCGTATATTGGATCAGTGTCAGCGCTTGCGACTGGGTGACTGTTAAATCTTTGCAAGATGCGCTGGGCTGGCTAATCAAGCCGTTTTATTACGACGATGCCGATTCGATTTTGGAGAAACGCATTCTGCGTATGATGCTGCATCTGGGAATGCTCAAGGTTGGAGAAGCGGCTGAAGGCCCTGTCATCAGAATGACGGATTGGGGCATGGAAAGCGCACAGTCCAAACAGATTCTTGTATAGAGTGCCAAGAGAGCTGTGTAAGGCCGCATCACCGACAAGACTTCCTGCTGGATGCCAAGGGGGGAAGAGCTTTGCGGATTGCGTATGGTAATTACATACCGCAGCTTCATCCGTTCATGTATGTAGCCGAAGAAGCAAAACGGGTCGGTGCCAGAACTCAGCATATGTTCCACGCCGTCCATAGCTGCAGATAGGTAAAGGAACATTAATGGAATGGGCGCGACCTGTGTTGAACGAAGCAGAGATTGGTGAATATGCTTTAGTAGGAGCCGGTTCAATTGTAACCGAAAACAAAAATTCCCCTTACACCCTTTCCCTCGGATCTTTCGGCCAAGGCAGTACGGGAATTAACCGGACCAGGATCTGCTCTGAATGGCGTGAACAACTGCCAGTTATGTGGAGAAGGGAAAGAACACGGATGAACATAAACAGCGGAGGTGTATTCGAATGGACAAAATGAAGGCAACCTATGAAGTGATGTTGGGGCTCGCGGCAGAAATGGTGTGGGACGAAGCGCTGCGCAAGCGCCGGTGCGCCATCTTGTACCGTGAGATTGACATAGCGCTGGCAATCGGCGACGAGGAAGCATTCCGTAACCTGACAGAAGAGCTGAAAAGTTTGGCATAAATAAGGTGCGCCCGGCGGCGCATCTTTTTTAAATATAGAATTTTGCGTCCGCCAAGGACGCCCGTCAAGCGTTTCTTCTTGTGTGAAATGTTTCTCACTTGCAGAATATCGCGGGGAAAAGGGGGCGCTTCGGATGAAATTCAGCGATTTTGACAGCCGCAGTTGGGAAGAGAAGAGCGGCTTTTTCGATACCTGCCTTATTCCGTTCACAGGATTGACAGGGCGGGAATCGCCGCCCCAGGCGGTGGAGAAATTGGAGAAGCTACGGGACTATATCGACGGAATCGAACGTCTGTTCAAGGGGCGGATCGTAGTATACCCGGCAATACAGTATGATTCGGATAAAAAAGAAGAGATAATAAATGAAATATGTCATAATGTAAAATCCAGTAATTTCCGCTATGCCATTGTGCTGAATGCGGGGGGAGCCCTGAGTGCCGAAGGTATTTTGGAAAGCGATTTACTCATTGATATTAAAGGGTTTTTGGATGATAATAGGGTTAGGGGAATTGCGCTTGCAGCGCAGGAAATACAGAGAATATGGCAAAAAGATATGAAATGAAAGTATGTCTAAAAATCAACAATTTAATTGACGCGTTACAGAAGCTAAGCTATGATGAGTCTGAGTGGATATATATGTTATTTAAGTAATTGTAAACGATTAACTGTTGCTTTCGAAGCGCTTTCCCAAATCCGAAGCAGGGGGTAAACGCAAGCAATGAGCAGCCACAACGAGCATCAGGACCAATCGGTCAATCGTCCGCCCAGCCGCAAAGAGATGTCCCGCAGACAATTTCTGACTTACACGCTCGGAGGCGCCACCGCTTTCATGGGAGTGGGGGCCATTCTGCCCATGATCCGTTTTGCAGTGGACCCGATACTACATAAGAAGGGCGCGGGAGATTTCATCAAGGTGGCCGAAGTATCCAAAATAACGGATGAGCCACAGGAATTCACCTTTGAACTGAAGCAGCAGGACGGATGGTACGCCAGCACGGCGACTCTGACCGCCTGGGTTCGCAAGAATGACCGGGGAGAAATTTATGCGCTTTCACCGATCTGCAAGCATCTGGGCTGCACGGTCGGATGGAACAACAACAAGGCGACTCCGGACGAATATCATTGTCCCTGCCACGGCGCGCGTTATACCAAGGAGGGCAGGAATTTGGCCGTCGCGCCGAAGCCGCTCGACCAGTACAAGACGAAAATCGAAAATGGCTGGGTATACCTCGGCGATATCGTGCCGAATACCGAGGCCGCCAGGGAGGCGTAACCGCCGATGTTTAAAAATATCTACAACTGGATTGACGAACGTCTGGATATTACGCCGATCTGGAGAGATGTGGCCGATCACGAGGTTCCCGAGCACGTTAACCCCGCGCATCATTTTTCCGCATTCGTGTACTGCTTCGGCGGCTTGACCTTTTTCATAACCGTTATTCAAATTCTGTCCGGCATGTTCCTGACCATGTACTATGTTCCGGACATCATCAACGCTTACGCCAGCGTCGAATATTTGCAGACCAAGGTCGCCTTCGGGCAAATTGTCCGCGGCATGCACCACTGGGGAGCCAGTCTTGTTATTGTCATGATGTTTCTGCATACGATGCGGGTGTTCTTCACCGGCTCGTACAAGGCGCCGCGCGAGATGAACTGGGTGGTCGGCATGCTTATTTTCTTCGTGATGCTCGGTCTTGGACTTACCGGCTATCTGCTGCCCTGGGACAACAAGGCTTACTTCGCCACAAAAGTCACGCTGGAAATTGCCAATTCAACGCCCGTCTTGGGTCCGGTGCTGAAGGAGTTGATGCAGGGCGGCGATATTGTCGGCGCGGAGACCTTGACGAGATTCTTTGCTCTCCATGTATTCTTTCTCCCGGCCCTGCTGCTTATACTGCTCGTTGGACATTTCATCATGATCCGCAGACAAGGCATTTCCGGCCCATTGTAAACGGCATCCGAAGAGAGGAGGACATAAGGTGGCTCATAAGGACGGCTCCAAGGAAAAAATCGTCTATGTCGGCGATTCGCGCGTCAGGCGGGGAGACGGCTTCATTCCGCCTGCCGACTATACAGCCTATCCCGGGAAGTCGGAGGCGTTCATCCCGAACTTCCTGCTTAAGGAATGGATGGTCGGCGTTGTGGTGCTCGTAGGCATTCTGGTGCTGACGATTTCGGAGCCAGCGCCGCTCGGCTTTCCCGCCAACGCCTCCGCGACGGTCATCCCGGTTCCCGACTGGTATTTCCTGTTCTTGTACCAATATCTGAAGCTGCCCTACGCCTCGGGAGACTATATCGTTCTCGGAACGCTCGGGGTGACGGGCGTAGCGTTCGGCTCCCTTCTGCTCGCCCCCTTTCTGGATACGGGCAGCGAGCGCAGGTTCTACCGCAGACCGATCGCCTCCTCTCTGATGTTTCTGTCGCTCGCGGCTATTATCTACCTGACGAACACGGCCTGGACGGAATACAAGCATGAAATGGCGGCTACGGGTCAGATTCCCGAAGATGTCCAGCGTGAGGAGAAAGCAGCCGAGAACCGGGCACAGGGGCTTCCGTCCGGCGGCGCCGCCCAGACGAAGGAAATCGCCATCGTGGACAAGGAAGATCCGGCGATGGCCGCCTATCAGAAGGCCGGCTGCATCGCCTGCCACGCCGCCGATCTGAAGGGCGCGGCCGGGCCGTCTCTTCGCGGTGTCGGCGACACTCACGACAAGGAGGGCATCCTGTCCATTATTAAGGAAGGCTACAATAACAAGATGCCGCCCATGTACGATACAGCCATCAACGCAGGGTTAACCGATCAGGATATCGACCATTTGGCGGAATGGCTTGCGAAACAAAAATCCGAAGTAGTAGAATAAAGATAATGTCGCAGAACCTGATCGATATCGGTGGTCAGGTTTTTGTATGCTCTGGGGAGGCTAACGTGTCGATTGTTGGAATGAAGCTGGACAAGCTGCTAAAGCGCCGGGCTATCATCTGGCTGCTGCTGGCGGTCAATATCCCGGGAACGATTTACGGATACATATGGTATGGCAATCAATTGGCCTATACGGCGGCTCATTATCCAAGCTGGCTTCTGCCGTTTGTGCCCGACAGCCCGACGGCAAGCCTGTTCTTTACGCTGGCGCTGATTCTTCTTCTCTATCCGCCGAAGACGATGGCAGGTATGGCGGCGAGGGCCTTGATTGAGGCGCTGGCGGTTGTAACCTCCGTCAAATATGGCATTTGGGCGGTAGCTATCATCCTGGCGGGCGGCTATCAGGGAGGAACGATTGGATGGCAGGATTGGATGCTGATAAGTTCGCACGCTGGAATGGCCGTGGAGGCGCTGCTTTACGCAAGGTTCTTTATTTGCCGGAGGATGCTGCCGCTGGCGCTGCTGTGGACTCTGCTTAACGATACCGTCGATTATTCCTGGGGGGTTTATCCCTGGCTCCCCAAAGCGCTTGCAGACGATGTGCCGCAGGTGCAGACCTTTACCTTTCTGCTTACCCTGATCAGTGCGGCCTTCGCCTGGCTGGCTTCCGCAGGCATTAATTCAAGAAGGCCCAAATTAAAGTAAACAGGACGTTCTAACCCTTGTCCCTGCGCATACACATAAGGCAGGAGGGAGGGATGTCTCATGCTGCGCGGGAGGAATTGGATAATCCTAACGCTGGTTGTCCTGGCCTGCACGGCCGGATGGAAGGCGCCAGGCGCGTCGGGCTACAGCGGGGCTCCTGTCGGCGGAGCGGATTCCGGCCAGGCTCTGTCCCCGGCCGGGAGCACACAGTCGCCCGTTGCCGCCAGAGCCGACGCTCTGGAGCTGGAGCGGCAGGCCGAGGCGCTGTACGGCTATGTCACGGAAGGGAACATCAACAAGGCGAGGGAAACGACGGATGCGATTTCCAGACAGTTCGTGCAGTCTTCTTTCGAAGGCCTTACATCTGTGGAAGGCGTTAATGCGCTCTCGGGGGCGATC
>NZ_ASSC01000053.1 GCF_000520735.1 Paenibacillus forsythiae T98 | reverse complement strand
CCGTTGCCAACGGCGGCAAGCTGATGAAGCCGTATGTGGTCAAGGAAATTGAAGACCCGAACACCGGGAAGACGACCGTTACGAAGCCCGAGATGATACGTCAGGTCATTTCCGCAGATACCGCCAGAAAGACGGGCAGCTATCTGGAGCAGGTGGTCGCCGACCAGAAGAACGGAACCGGGGCGAGAGCCTATATCGAAGGTTACCGGGTGGCTGGCAAGACAGGTACGGCAATCAAAGTGGGTGACGATGGAAAGTATGATTATACGAAGAATTTGGTCTCGTTCATAGGTTACGCTCCGGTCAACGATCCCAAGATCGCTGTTATCGTCATTATGGACGAGCCGAAAGGGGATGTTGGAGGAGGCAAGGCGGCGGCGCCGGTGTTCAAGAAGATCGTATCGCAGTCTTTGGAGTATATGGGTGTTCCTAAAGTGTACGCGGATGGCGACAAGAAAGGGAAGAATTCCGGGAATGGCGCTGTGTCGGTACGCACTGCTCCGGATATGGTAGGCCAAACGATGAAGTCCGCCAAGGAGCAGCTCGTCAATCAGGGCTATGACTTCGAAAGCGTCGGCAGCGGCGCTTCGGTGGTCAGCCAGTATCCGTCCCCGGGCACGGCGCTGTCAACCGGGCAGAAGGTTTACCTGCTGGGCGAGCAGCCCGACAAGCCGGACATCCCCGATCTGCGCGGCGAATCGCTCAGGGATGCGCTTGAAGTGCTGACCTTGCTAAAGGTCGGCATTCGAGTTAGCGGAGAAGGATATGTCACGGAACAGAAGGAGTCCGTAAATAACGGCAAAACTCAAGTTGCGCTAACCCTGAAGCCGTATAATCAAGAAGGAGATGCTGCCGAACCAGCGGCAGGAGATGAACAAAGCAAAGCCGAACCAAACGCCGGCTCGAATCCGGAGTCTGATTCCAAGCCGAATCCGGCATCCTCGAACTAGGCTTGTTCTAAGCCCTGTCTGTCCTGAATAGTCATGAAGAAAGAGCGCATGTCTATGCTTGGGAAGGCGGGGATGACGGAAATGAAAGTTTCGAAGGTTGTGTCGCGGCGGCGGATGCTGTGGACCTTGCTGGGGCTGGCCGTGTTATTCTTGGCTCTGGCCTTGCGTCTTGCCTATGTGCAGCTGTCCAAGGGCGAAGAACTGTCGGCCAGGGCGGAGGACTTATGGCGCCGCAACATTCCGTTCACGGCCAAGCGCGGTGAAGTTCTGGACCGCGAAGGGATTCCGCTGGCCTATAATATCAGTTCGCCGACCGTGTATGCCATTCCGGTACAGGTCAAGGACAAAGAGGGAACGGCGGTGAAACTGGCGCCGCTTCTGGGAATGACACAGGAGAAGCTGGTAACCCTGTTGTCCAAACGTGAATCCACGGTGAGACTGCAGCCCGGCGGACGCAAAATTACGATGGAGCTTGCCGGGAACATTCGTGATTTGCAGCTGCCGGGCATCGTTGTGGCCGAGGACAGCAAGCGGTTCTACCCGTATGGAGATTTGGCGGCGCATATACTCGGCTTCACTGGCATAGACAATCAGGGGATTACCGGCATCGAGAGCGTCTATGACAAGCTGCTCAAGGGCATTGGCGGGAATATTTCGTATTTGTCCGACGCGGGGGGAAGGCTGATGCCCGGTTCCTCGGAGAGATACGCGCAGCCTCAGGATGGCCTGAATCTGGAGCTGACCATCGACAAGCAGATTCAGTCCATTATGGAACGGGAGCTGGATCAGGCCATGGTCAAATATCAGGCCAACGCAAGCTGGGCGATAGCCATGAATCCGAAGAACGGGGAGATTCTGGCGATGGCCAGCCGTCCGGGCTATGAGCCGGGCCAATACAAGGAGTATGACTCTGCGGTCTATAACCGGAATCTGCCGATCTGGATGACCTACGAACCCGGTTCGACCTTCAAGATCATTACGCTGGCGGCGGCGCTGAACGAGAACAAGGTGGATTTGCAGCACGAGCACTTTTACGATCCGGGCTATATCGAAGTGGGCGGGGCGAGGCTGCGCTGCTGGAAAAAGGGCGGTCATGGCAGCGAGACCTTCCTGCAGGTGGTGGAGAATTCCTGCAACCCCGGCTTCGTCGTTCTGGGACAGCGGCTCGGAAAAGACGCGTTGTTCCAGTATATCCGCAACTTCGGCTTTGGCAGCAAAACGGGAATCGACCTGAACGGCGAGGAGAACGGCATCCTGTTCAAGCCGTCGCGGGTCGGGCCGGTGGAACTGGCAACGACAGCCTTCGGCCAAGGGGTATCCGTAACGCCGATTCAGCAGATTGCGGCCGT
>NZ_ASSC01000052.1 GCF_000520735.1 Paenibacillus forsythiae T98 | reverse complement strand
CCACCCGCCAGCGAATACCATAGGGCTTCTCCCCCGAGAGTAAGCGGATCAATCGTAAGGCCAAAGCTGAAGAAGAAGATGGCTCCGAAGAAATCACGGAACGGAATAACCAGCTTCTCGATCCGTTTGACATGCTCCGTCTCCGCGAGCACCAGGCCGACCAGCAGCGCTCCGATCGCCTCCGCGACGTGAATCGTCTCGGAGAAGCCCGCCACCAGAAACAGGGCAGCGAAGATGACTAGCGCGAACAGCTCGCCGGAGCGGATATTGAGCGCCTTGTTAAGCAGAGGAACAAGCTTGCGGCCGACGATCAGGAGTCCCAGCATATAGGCCAGCGCGATCAGGGCCGACAGCAGCACTCCGCCAAGGGAGGAGGAGCCGCTGAGCACCAGGCCGGACAGAATGGAGATGTAGACGGCCAGGAATACGTCCTCGAACATGATGATGCCCAGAATCATTTCAGTCTCTGGGTTGGCGGTCCGCTTCAGATCGACCAGAACCTTGGCCACGATGGCACTGGAGGAAATGGTTGTAATACCGGCGATCACCAGTATCTCTTCGAGCGGGAATCCAAGACCCCAGCCAAGCAGCAGCCCCAGAGAGAAATTGATCAGAATGTAGATCGTTCCGCCCGTTGCAATTGATTTTCCCGCTTTGACCAGCCTGCCGACAGAGAATTCCAGCCCGAGATAGAACAGAAGGAACAAGACGCCGATCCGGCCCATAAACTCAATCAGAGCGGCGCTTTCGATAAACCGGAAGTCCAGATGCCAAATATGAAAGGCATGCGGTCCGACCGCCATACCGATCAGAATATAGAACGGGATGACAGAGAAGCGTAACTTTGCGGCGAGCAATCCGGACAGCGCCACCAGCGCGATCGCGAGTCCAACCTCGAATACGATATGGTTCATCGATCAACCACATCCATTCCGCAGAATTTGTCTGAATTGCTTATGCTGCTCCCGCTCCCCGGCGGCAACAACGATGCAGTCCGGCGTCAATGCAAGCCCCGGTCCGGGGCTGATATGCTTGGTGTGATTTTTTTCGATGACCGCTATGATCGTTACACCTGAACGGGCGCGGATATCAAGCTCGCCAATCGTACGTCCCACACAACTGAATCCCGGCTCCATACGGTACCACTCAATAATCAGATCGTCCAGCGCAACCTCGATGGATTCAAGCGACTTGGGCTTGTAGGTGACGCCTCCGACAATGGCCGAGATATATCTGGCTTCGTCATCGTCGAGTGTAACCATGGAAATACTTTGATCCGGATCGTCATATTCAAAATGATACAGCTCTCGCCGTCCGTCATCATGTACAATGATAGCGAGCTTATCGCCGCTGCGGGTCTGCAGCACAAATTTTTTCCCGATGCCGGGCAAATCGCATTCTCTGAAATTCATAATAAATCCAGCCTCCAATAATTCGGATGTATTGTATGTTTAGTATTTCGTCTTCATTGTATTCAACTGCCGAAAGCGGAAGCCACATAGTTCGAGGTATATTTAAGCGGATACAGAAGCAATCGTTTCAACAGCTTGACAATCAGTGGATAAAATAACGCTGCAAGTCCAGGCAAAAGATAAGGCTCCGGCATGGCCGCAGCCGTTGGTTCATATGAAAGACGCGATGCGGGGGCGGGGAGATGCTGCGGCGGGTGCAGGCGTGCGGAAACCGCTCCAAGGTGGCGTTCCTGCCGGTCGATGCTTTCCGTCCCGCTCTTCTGGGCAGCGTGGCCGATCCAGTCCGCAAAGGCGGATGCCGGAAGGGCAATAGCAAGGAAGATCACCAGCACAAGCCGGATTAGCCCATTGCGCATTCTAAAATCTATATATTGAGTCAAACGGGCACCTCCTTAGCCGATCTGGTATTAAAATCATAACATAGCCTCCCCAGAGATCCAAATAAACGGGCGAAATGAGTCAGTAATCAGTCGTGACCCCCTATTAGCGCAACCCTTGCCACGCAAATCGCGTAAATAATGTAAGCAATTGGGAGGGCAATAAGATCAGCTAAGCTTGAGAAGAAAAAAAGGAGGGAATAATATGAGCATATGGAACAGACCCGTTCCGATAGATCGTCCCGGCAGCTTTGGGCTCTTTTGGCATGTTATGCCGGTATTCTTCAAAATCTTTATTTTGCTGTTTCTTTCGGTATTGATTTTTGGTATCGCCAAAGGGATTAAACAGTGGATGGCTAACAATGAAAGCGAGCTGTTGACCGTTTCCTGCACAGCTGTTTCCAAGCGGTTCAGGGTAAGCGGCGGATCGGGAGATTCCAGCGCAAGCACGGATTATTATGTAACCTTTGAAACGTTGAACGGCGACAGGGTAGAGCTGAAGGTGCCCGACCGGTTCTACGGGCTGATTGTTGAAGGCGACCGGGGAGAGCTGACGTATCAAGGAACGAGATTCAAAGGCTTTGAGCGGGTATCCGATCGGGAAAGTGTAAGGTAACAAGTGAAAAAAGCGGACACATCCTAAAGGACGCGCCGCATATGCAGAATGACGTTGCTCCAATATCCGCTGTCCAGCTTGCTGATCTGAACTCCGGGATCGCCCCAGGTGTGTATAAATTCTCCGCCTCCGATATAAATGCCGACGTGGCCGGGAATGGTATCCTTATCGAATCTTCCCGGAACGGTGAAAAAGATCAGGTCGCCCGGCGCAAGCTGCTGCCGGCTGACGGATCTGCCGACATTATCCTGATCCCGGGCCAGACGCGGCAAATCGACACCGAACTTCTTGAAGACATGGCGGGTAAAGGAAGAACAGTCAAATGTCTTGGATTCTTCGTAAGGAGCCGCTCCGAACTCATAGGGAACGCCCAGATATTTCTTGGAAAAGGAGATCAGCTCGTCCGATTCTGATGATGAGAGGCTCTGGATACGGAACGGCTTATCGGATTTGGCCGATTTCTGCTGTCCCACCGTGTCTGGTTCTTTCGGGGGGACAATGGAAATCTCGCCGCTTCCGGGACTCCAGCTGACTTGGGTATGGAACAACTTGGAGAGCGCCTCTGTGGTCATGTAGATTTTACCGTTTTGACGCTTGGGGGCTTCCGGAAGAGTGCAACCCTCGCCAAGTGAGAAGGCGCTAGCTGAACCCGGCCGCACTCTGTACATGACGTCGCTGAATCCGATTTTGGCATAGCCGTCGCCCGATTCTTCTTCAACCCGGTAGCCAAGCGATTTGGCCGCAGGCTCAAGAGGGACCCATGTCTTGCCGGAGGAGTCGGTAACAGGCTGCTGTTCAATATAACCTCTGTACTGAACGGAGGGCTTGACCGCTTTTGTCCCGATTTTACCGTCGTTTCTCATGCTGCCGCAGGCTGAAGCGGTTACAACGGCTGCGCATAACGCGGAGGTCAGAAACACTATTTTTGTTCGATTCGCGTACATTTCTCACGCTCCATTTTCAAAATTGTAAATTCATTATGCTCAGCCGCCATCGGTGTTATGTGGCCGGGATGCAGGAAATGGCTGTCAGGAAAGATCCGGATGAGTGGCCGAGGGATGGAATACGCGATTACCGGGGGCTTGGCGGACATTATTTCGGATTGACGGAAAGCTGCACCTACATATAATATGGTTTCATAAACTATAGCAAAAGAGGGGTATCGACATGAAGAGAAAGAAATTATGGCTGGGGCTTAGCTTGTGCGTTATGCTCGCAGCGGCAGGCTGCGGCAGTGACAATAAAGGGGCGGATACCGGCGCAGCAGCTTCTCCAGGCAGCACCGCTCAGAGCACCGCAAGCGCCGATGCCAAAACTTACAAGATCGCTGTATCGCAATATGTCGAGCATCCGTCGCTGGATGCGACTTACGACGGAATTCTGGCCGCACTGAAGGATGCGGGAATCGTCGAGGGGCAGAACCTTACCGTTGACTTTGAGAACGCCCAGGCGGATCAAGCCAACAATCTGTCCATCGCCCAAAAAATTGCGGGAGAAGACAATGATCTCGTCATCGGCATCGCAACGCCGTCCGCCCAGTCGCTTGTTCAGGCAATCAAGAACGATACGCCCGTATTGTTTGCGGCGGTAACGGACCCGCTTGACGCCAAAGTGGTCACCAACCTGGAACGCCCGGGAGGAAATGTATCCGGGGCATCCGATACGAATCCCGAGGCGATTACAAGATTGATGGATTTCATCGCCGCCCAGTTTCCAAATGTGAAGAAGCTGGGACTGATTATCAATGAAGGCGAGGCGAACGCGGTCGTTATGGCGAAGCAGGCCAAGGCTGCCCTTGACAAGCATGGCATCGAGCTGATCAAGGCATCGGTGACCAATACTTCCGAGGTTAAGCAAGCCGCCGAATCTCTGGTTGGTCGGGCGGATGCGCTCTATATTACACTGGACAACTCGGTGGTAAGCGGGGTGGATTCCATCATCCAGGTGGCGAATGAGAACAAGCTTCCATTCTTCTCAAGCGACCGCGACACGGTGGAGAAAGGCGCTTTTGCCACAGTTGGCTTTAAATATTCCGACCATGGCTATCAAGTCGGACAAATGGCGGTGGAAGTGCTCAAGAACGGAAAGAAAATCGGCGATCTGCCGGTAACGGTGCAGCAGAAGCTGGACGTTATCCTTAATCTGAAAGCCGCCGCTTCCCAAGGCGTCGAAGTAACCGACGCCATGAAGAAAGAAGTAGCCGACCCAACCAACGATATCATTCAATAACACAGATTTGAACCGGGGCGATCCTTCACGGGCGCCCCTTGCCGTTTGAAGGAGGAAGTCATCATGTTGAATTCAATGCTTGGAGCGGTTGAGTTGGGGCTGCTGTATGCATTTATGGCATTAGGCGTATATATAACATTTCGGATTCTGGATTTTCCGGATTTGACGGTGGACGGCAGCTTCACGACAGGCGGCGCCATCGCCGCCGTCATGATCACCCATGGTTATTCGCCGGGGCTGGCTACTCTCGGGGCGCTTGCTGGCGGAATGCTGGCCGGGCTGTGCACCGGTCTGCTGCATACGAAAGGGAAGATCAACGGGCTGCTGTCAGGGATATTGATGATGATCGCGCTCTATTCGATCAACTTGAGAATCCTGGGCAAGCCCAATGTGTCGCTGATGGGCGAGACGACGCTGATCTCCCTGATGAATCCGCTATATGTCATGCCGTTTGTGGTCATTGTCGTCAAGGTGCTGATGGATGTTTTTTTTCGCACCGATCTGGGGCTTGCGCTGCGGGCAACGGGAGACAATTCCCGGATGATCCGCAGCTTCGGTGTGAACACGGACAGCACGACGATTCTCGGGATCAGCCTGTCCAACGGACTGGTGGCGCTCTCGGGAGCGCTCATTGCCCAGTACCAGGCCTTTGCCGATTCCTCGATGGGCATCGGGATGATCGTGATCGGCCTTGCCTCCGTAATTATCGGGGAAGCCATCTTCGGCTCGGGCAGCGTGTTCCGCGCGACGCTCGCGGTTGTGCTCGGCTCGATTGTGTACCGTATCGTTGTCGCGCTGGCGCTTCGGGTGGATTGGCTGGACGCCTCCGACCTGAAATTGATCACGGCGATCATCGTCATTGTCGCTCTGGTGTTCCCGTCGGTGCAGCGCTTCCTTAAGCAAAAGAAGAGCGCCCGCAAGCGCACGGCCGAGCTGGCCAGGCAAGCCTTGAAGGGCAAGAGAGGAGGCGCTGCCGATGCTTAAGCTCGATAATGTATCCAAGCTGTTCAATCCGGGCACCCCGGACGAGAAAATCGCGCTGCTTGGCATCGATCTGGAGCTGAATCCGGGCGATTTCGTAACGATCATCGGAAGCAACGGAGCCGGAAAGTCGACGCTGATGAATATTATATCCGGTGTCTTGAAGCCGGATCTTGGTGAAGTCCTTATCGAAGGAAGCTCGATCAGCCATTTGGCCGAGCATCAGCGGAGCCGCTGGATCGGTCGGGTCTTTCAAGATCCGATGGCCGGCACGTCGCCCCGTATGACCATCGAAGAGAATCTGGCAATGGCTTACAAGCGGGGCAAGGGCAGAGGACTGTCCATCGGCGTATCCTCCCCGAAGCGGAGGATATTCCGCGAAGAGCTTGGGCGGCTTGGCATCGGCCTGGAGAATCGTCTGCGGGCGAAGGTGGGCCTGTTGTCGGGGGGAGAAAGACAAGCGCTCAGCCTGCTGATGGCTACGTTTACGAAGCCGCAAATTCTGCTGCTGGACGAGCATACGGCGGCTCTTGATCCAGCCAGAGCGGATCTGATTACGGGCCTGACCGAATCCATCGTGCGGGAGATGAAGCTGACCACTCTGATGGTCACCCATAATATGGAGCAGGCTATCCGGCTTGGCAATCGTCTTATTATGATGGACAAGGGACAGATTATCCTTGATATTGACGAGCAGCGCAAAAAGGATCTGACGGTGGAACGTCTTCTGGGCGAGTTCGAAACGATCAGCGGACACAAGCTGGCGGACGACCGCATCGTGCTTGGCTAAGCCGGCAGTCTTGTTGTAACCCGGACGCTTGCCGCCGATATATCCGTTCTTGTGTCCAAAGCCATAAGAGCATAAGCTCCACGCCAGTGGGGCTTTTTGCTGTCATCGCAGGGTTAGCTGCCGCATCGTGTTAGCGTATATAATATAATTTATATCATTGAAAGGAGGTCGGAAGATGGATGAGCATATCGTATCCATGATCAAGCTGCTTATTGCCATGCTGTTCGGACTATTTATCGGAATCGACAGGCAGTTGAAGCAGAAACCGCTCGGCATTCGGACGAGTATGGTCATCAGTATCGCCAGCTGTCTCGTTACCATCGTATCCATCCAGGCTTTTGAAAAATTCTCGGGCCCCGATCATCCCAATATGGACCCGATGCGGCTTGCGGCGCAAATCGTCAGCGGTATCGGCTTTCTGGGCGCGGGCGTTATTCTGCGCAGAGGCGGCGATGCGATTTCCGGCCTGACATCGGCGGCGCTGATCTGGACGGCGTCCGGAATTGGCATTACAGTGGGAGCCGGTTTCTATGTCGAAGCGGCTATTGCTGTTGTGCTGCTCATATTTGCGGTCAATGCGGTTCCCTGGCTTATCCGGGCCATTGGTCCGCAGTCGCTCAATAATCATGACATTTTCGTCAAGATTATTATGGCGAGTGATGAGTCCATGAGTGAAGTCATCAACAAAATCGAGAATCGGGTGAGACCCGGTAAGAAGAGGAGTACAAGGAAATTTCGTGAAAGAGTGGTCCGGCGAATGAAGATCAAGGATCTGGATGACGGAAAGCAAATGATCGATATGGTGCTGTCCGCCCCCGACCGTGATTTTGCCACCGAAATCTATTATGATTTAAAGGAGATCGAGTTTATCTTGAACGTTGAGGTGGAACAGTTGTAAGAACGGGATCAGCAGTTCATTAAACGGGAAAAGAGGCGGGCAAATGGACATTCGGGCTTATGAAGGACCCTATGAGGGTGAAGACGCGGTATGGCTTAAGGCTGGCCGGTACGAGGCGGCGATGCTGCCGGGAACCGGAGGCAATCTGATCGCGTTCCGTGATACGCAGAGCGGCTATCGCTTCCTGCGTGAACCGGGACCGGGAGGTATCGAAGCTTTCAAGCAAAGCCCCGGCGTGTACGGAATTCCCGTGCTCTTCCCGCCGAATCGGTATGAGGACGGCAAACTTCCCTGGAACGGGCAGGTGTATCGGCTTCCGGTTAACGAGCAAGCAACCGGCAACCATATACACGGTTTTTTATATACGGCGGCCTGGCAGGTGGAGGACTTCGGGACCGGACGGAATGAGAGCTATGTCACGGTAGCGGTCAAAGTGGACGAGAAGCATCCGGCTTACGAATATTTTCCTTTTAAATATACGGTCAAGCTGCGCTATGGACTCTCGGAAGCGGGGTTGTCCCAGCAGGTTCTGATTCGCAATGACGGAGAGGAATCGATGCCGTGCCTGTTGGCCTTTCATACGGCGGTCAACGCTCCGTTTGCCCGGGGAAGCGCCGCAGCTGATTACCGGGTGAAGCTGACCGTCGGCGAGCGCTGGGAGCTTGATGACCGGATGCTTCCGACTGGGAGTTACCAGCCTCTTTCGCCCGAGGAGAAAGAACTGCGGGGGGAAGGCGTGTACCCGTTCTTTGCGCCGCTCGACAACCACTATACGGCTGTCCCGCAGAACGGACGCAACCGGATGGAGCTGACCGATACCAGGCTTGGCGTAACCCTGGTGTATGATGCGGGTACGTCGTACAAGCAATGGATGATCTGGAACAACGGGGCGGCGGAAGGGTTTTTCTGCCCTGAGCCGCAGATCAATCTGATTAACGCGCCGAATGTCGAACTGCCGGGGGAAGAAATCGGCCTGTTCAGTTTGCAGCCGGGCGAATATTGGGAAGAAACCGCGAGATTGTATGTAAAGGAAGCTTCGGCGCGAACCTGATTGGAGGAGAGTATGCAGCTTATTGCCATGCTTACGATGCTGATTGACCACATCGGCTATATCTTTTTCCCCCAGGAGCTTGGATGGCGGTATATCGGAAGAATTGCGTTCCCTATCTATTGCTACGCGCTTGTCCAGGGCCATCTCCATACCTCCTCGAAGTCCAAATATGTGCTGCGGCTGCTGGCAATCGCGCTGGTCGCGCAAGTTCCGTTCAATCTGGCTCTCGATCCGGGGGGACTGAACGTCGTCTTTACGCTGCTGCTTTCGGAGATCGTCCTGATTGCGATGGACAAGCTGCCAAGGCCGTGGATGGGTCTGTTCGTTGCCCTGCCGTTCGCGGCGGCAATGGATTATGTTCCGCTTGACTATAACGCGTACGGGCTGCTGTTGGTGTTGATCTTCCGCTACGCCCGTTCTTACAAGCTTGTTCTTGCGCATTTGGCGCTGAATGTGATTTATATGCTCTATTACGGCTGGACTGTGCAAATGCTGAGCGTCCTGCCGACTCTGGTGATCGCATACGGCCCTGCGCTGTGGGAACGCCTGCAAAAGCGGAGTATGCCGCGCCTGGTCTGGTGGTCTTTTTACCCGGCACATCTGGCTGTGCTTGCCGTCATCCGTTTCTTATACTTTGGCGAGTTGCCGGAGCTGGACTGGAGAAGTATTTTGGCTGTGTAAATCGGCGACGTCCCGCTTGATAATAAAGAAGAGGTTGTTACTGTGCTTCACGATGAGGCCAAGCTGGCGGTAGATACGGCTCTTCTGCCGTATGACAAGGAGCTGGATAAGCTGTACAAGTCGACGCCGGAAATCTTAAGAATGATCTGGGCATTACCAAAAAATCGATCGTAATCGAACCGGGCAAGGATTATTATGATATTGCCGTTGTGGACGGTGCGAAAGTTAAGCTGTCCGAGGCTCTCCATGCCCAGGTCATAGCGGACGGCGAAGGCCGGATTTACATTACCCGGGATTAGTGTTCCTTCGGGAACCGAATAAATCGAATAAGCCCTGTCGTTTCAACACAGTTGAAGCTGCAGGGCTTTTTTGTATACAGGGGTAATGCGACCCCACAGCACAATTAAGGGGCTTCAAGGCTGCTCACGGTTCAAAGTAATCTCAAGAGAGGTATTGCTCAGCGGTTTAGGCTGCGTCATGCTGCGAATATAGCGTGGAAGAAATCCATCCTTGACGGTTGACCACAGCTTGAATCCGGGAAGCTTCAGCAGATCGTCAATGCCGCTGCCTGCTGTCCCGGCAAAATATCGCGCGTTCAATCGGGCCATCGCTTCGGCCATTTCCTGTTTATTCTGGCTGCTGAACTCGCTGCCTGCAAGACTCTCATAGGCCTTCTTGTAGGAAGCGTCGATGAAGCTCTGCTCGGCATATTTCTTGAACGACAGCAGGCGGGAGTCGGTAAGACCTTCAGACGCGGCCCAGCCGTCTACATTTACGGGCGTTGATTGGTATGTCGTCCTGCCAGTCAGCGGATCGAAGGTCATGGCCCCGTACTGATGCGGATTCACCGCCAAGGCGCTTGTCGCAATATCGTACACGGCTGTTCTGTCCGGAAATTCAGAGCCGCCGTTCGCAAGATTCCGGCGGATGTCCTGCATATGGATATGGCCGGATAATACGAGGTTGAGCCTGTGTTCCCGCAGTTTTTTCATCACCTGTCCGCTGTTGTTGACCTTGAATCCGGGAATATTGAGATCGCTGTGATCCAGTACGTTGTGGTGCATGACTGTCAGAACCGCCGCATTCTCTTCGGCCGCCTGTTGAAGGCAGCTGTCTATCCAGGCGAGAGTCGAGGAGAGCACACGCCCGTCCGTCTGGGGATGTCCAAGCCTCTGGTTGTGGTTATATTGATTGCTGTCAATCATAAGCAGCCACAGACCGGGAGCCGCTCTGACTGCATAGCTCAGGCTATGCGGGTCCCTGGACAGGGCTTCATCGTAACCGAAACGCCCATATATGTCCGTAAAATCTTTATCCGTTATCCTGTCCGTCACCATTTGCCGATCACCCTTAAATGCCCTGGCCCATGGATTGAACAAATCATGGTTGCCCGGGATAACGTAGACAGATGAGCCCTTTTCCTCGATACGCGCCAACTTTCTTGCCAGCGACTTATGGCTTGCCCGTTCTCCATTATTCGTTAAGTCACCGCTTAAAATGATGAAATCCGGCTTCTTTATCTCGGCTTCATGTACAAAAGCATTCAAAATTTCGTCGATATACGGGAGCTGTTTGCCATCACCGGAAGCTACGAACGATTGAAAGGCGGTCCCGCCGTCATGAAGGCTTTTATCGAGATAGTGCAGATCCGTGGCTTCCCAGAAGTGAATTGTGCTTACAGATCCTTCCGCTGGAATGGCTGCACTGTTCTCCCGATCCCGACCTTCACAGCCGCTAAACAACCCGGAGAGCAGAAGGAGGGGAAGGCAAAGATATATAAGCCCCCTGGCTCTTTTTTGCCTCATAGGGGATGAAGAATCGTACATTTTATTAACCTCCATCGTTGCAAATAAAATCAGGAAAGAGAAGCGGGAATAAACTGCTCACGGGGCGGGTCTTTAAGGTATACTACGCAGACAAGGACAAGCGACGAATCGCTTGTCCTTGTTGAAATTGGGCTTGCTTATTTGGCTGCGGCGCTCGCTTCCGGGGAAGCGGAGGCTTCCGGCGATGCCGAGGCTTCCGCGTTCTTGGCGTCGGTCAGCGTGTTCGTAATCTTCGCACCCGAGGTCAAGGTCTGCATCCAGGTGCTGGACATTTCGTTGACTTTTTGGGAAATCAGCGTCTTCCGGATTTCTTCCTTGGAATTCTCCAGCGTTGGCGTAACGGCGTCCTTGTGGTCCGTTACTTTGATGATG
>NZ_ASSC01000051.1 GCF_000520735.1 Paenibacillus forsythiae T98 | reverse complement strand
CTTCGCCAATGCGCTGCTGGGCGAAGAGGTGCTGCCCGTGTCTCCCCATCCCGCCACGGCCGCTGTGAACCGCATACTGGCGCCGGAGGGACCATACCGGCACGCCACGGCCGAGGTGGCCATGAAGAACCGGGAAGAGATCTGGGAGGATATCCGTTATTCCTTCGGCGTGCTGGAGCTGGGGGAGCCGTCGCCCGGTGCCTGGGCTGACGCAGTGTCTAAGCTGCCGACGAGGGGCCTGCATCCGTCTGCGCTGCCGCATGCCGGATTCTTAAGGGCGGCGGCAAGAGGCTGGAAGGAGGCGGAGCCGCTTCTGGGAACGGTCCGGACGGCTCAGCTTGACGAGTACCGCAGTCTGGTCGCCGAAGAGAGCCGGGCCTGCTTCATTCGGGGCATCGACCTGTACTATGCCTGCCCGCTGACGGACAGCGGCATTGTGCTGGTGGATACGCCGGGAGCGGATTCGCTGCACGCCCGGCATACCGGCGTCACCTTCGGCTATATGAAGGAAGCGGACGCGGTCTGCTTCGTTACCTACTACAATCACGCTTTTTCCAAGGCGGACCGCCAGCTGTTGTCGCAGCTCGGCCGGATCAGGGAGAGCTGCGAGCTGGACAAAATGTTCGTCATTGTCAACGCCTCCGATCTTGCGGCGGATGAGGAGGAGCTGGCGGAGGTCCGGGAGCATGTCGCGATGAACCTGCGGTCTGCGGGCCTTATGAACCCGCGTATTTATGCGCTCTCCAGCCTCCAGGCGCTGGAGGGGAAGACGGGAGCGGGCCGCCCGGTGTATGAGGGCTCCGGGTTCGGCGACTTTGAGGCGGCGCTGTGGCGATTTGCCGGTGAAGAGCTGCCCGCTCTGTCGCTGAAGGCGGCCCTGGACAGTCTGTCTACGGTCCGCAGCCGCGCGGAGGAATGGCGGGATATGGCGCTGAAAGCCGAGTCGGAACGGGAGGCCGAGAGCCGCCGCATGGAAGAACGCCGCCGCGCAGCGGACATCCGGCTTGGGCAGCTGGTAGCCGAAGAGCGTCCTGCGCGCGACCTGCGCCGCGAAGGAGAAGAGCTGCTGTACCATATTCATCAGCGGCTCGGCTTCTCGCTTGGCCGGATGCTTCAGGAATCCTTCCATCCATCGCTGCTGCAAGATGGCGGCGGGCTGAAGGATATCTTCACCGCCTGCGGACGTGAATTGTGGCGCACTGCGGGCCGGGAACTGGAGGCC
>NZ_ASSC01000050.1 GCF_000520735.1 Paenibacillus forsythiae T98 | reverse complement strand
TGCCGTTCATCAAGTTTCGCGGGGAATGGATCGAAGTGGACCCGAAGGAAATCCGCCAGGTCCTCCGGTACATGAAGCGGCATGAGAGCGGAGAAATGTCCGCTTCCGACTGGATGCGTCTTGAGGCGGAGGAGGGAGAAGAGCGGCTGTGGAAGGGAATGCCCGTTACGGGCATGGAAACGGCCGGGCTGCTCGCCTCGCTGATGCGCGGAGACGCGGCGCGGAGTCTGCCCGCGCACCCGGTCCCCCGGGAGCTGCAGGGAACGCTGCGCCCTTATCAGGAGCGCGGCTACCAATGGCTGAGCGCCATGAGCGAGCTGGGCTTTGGCGTCTGTCTCGCGGACGATATGGGCCTTGGGAAGACGGTTCAGGTGATTGCCTGCTTGTTGGGCCGTGAGCAGGCGCCAGGCGGAGAGGCGGCGTCCGGCCGGAATCCGGTGCTTATTCTGTGCCCGACCTCGCTGCTTGGCAACTGGCAGCGGGAGCTGCTGCGCTTCTCGCCTTCGCTGAGCGTATATATTCACCATGGAAGCCGCAGATTGCGGGATGAAGCCTTTCGGGAGCAGGCTGCGGGTCATGACATCGTGCTGACCACTTACCATTTGGCCGGACGGGACAGCGAGGACCTCGCCTCAGTGCGCTGGTCCACCGTTGTGCTGGACGAGGCCCAATACATTAAGAATTACCGGACCAAGCAGGCGCAGAGCGTCATGCGGCTCGCTTCTCCCCACCGGATCGCCATGACCGGCACGCCCGTGGAGAACAAGCTCGGTGAGCTGTGGTCGATTTTTCATTTTCTGAACCCGGGCTACCTCGGCACCTATCATTCCTTCCGCGAGCGTTACGGGAGCGGTGAAGGGGCGGAGCGGCTGCGGGAGCTGCACCGGCTCGTATCGCCTTTTCTGCTGCGGAGGCTGAAGAGCGACCCCGATATTTCGAAGGATCTTCCGGAGAAGCTGGAGATCAAGAATTACTGTGCGCTGACCGAGCATCAGGCTCTGCTGTATCAGAGCGTTGTGAACGAGATGCTGGATACGATCGGCGGAAGCTCGGGCATGGCGCGGCGGGGGCTTGTGCTGTCTTCGCTGACGAAGCTGAAGCAAATCTGCGACCATCCGCAGCTCTTCCGCAAGGAAGAAGGCCGGTCAGGCCGAAGCGAGCAATCCGGCAAAATGGAGACGATGTTCGAGGTGCTGGACAGCATCGCGGAGCTTGGGGAGTCGGCGCTTATTTTTACCCAGTATGTGTCCATGGGGGAGTTGCTCGTGAACAGGCTCGCTAAGCGGTACGGCAAGATGCCGCTGTTCCTGCACGGGGGCGTTCCGAAGCGGGACCGCGACGAGATGGTCCGCTCTTTTCAGGAAGGGGAGGGAACGGCGTTCTTCGTACTGTCGCTCAAAGCGGGCGGAGTGGGCCTGAACCTGACGCGGGCCAACCATGTTGTGCATTATGACCGCTGGTGGAATCCGGCGGTGGAGAATCAGGCGACGGACCGCGCGTTCCGGATCGGGCAGCACAAGAATGTGCAGGTCCACAAGCTGATCTGCCAAGGGACGCTGGAGGAGCGGATCGACGAGCTGATCGAGCGGAAAAAGAATCTCTCCGAGCAGGTGGTCGGCTCCGGTGAGAACTGGCTCACCGAAATGTCCGATCATGAGCTGAAGGAACTGATTGAGCTGCAAAATCAGGATTGGATGTAGCGCTATCGCAAATAAAACGCGGGAAGCTGGCGGTGGAGGGAAGGTATGACGGAGACGATGAACATGCGGATCGAAGCCGCGCCGGGAGTGCTTACGGCGGTATGGACGCCCGCATCCGGCACGGCCGCCAAGGGACAGGCGAAGGGGGATGAGGCCAAGGATTCGCAGCAGGCCTCCCCGAAATTCCGGCAGGTTCTGAAGATGGAGGTATGGCCAATCGCCCGGCGCCGGGAGGTGGTGGAGCGGCTGGCGGAGAGTCCGCATGAATTATACGGACTGCTCCAGGGACGCCTGCCCGGCTGGCTGGCCGAACCGGGTCTGTGGCCGGACGATTCGGAGCTATCG
>NZ_ASSC01000049.1 GCF_000520735.1 Paenibacillus forsythiae T98 | reverse complement strand
CAAGCTTGTCGGGATGCTCCGCCACATCCGGGTCCAAATTGTTCATCAGCATCCGCAGCGCCGCCTCCTGCACCCAGCCCTTCGTATTCAGCTTCCGGCCTCGCGGCGCGCGAATGATGCGTTCATGGTCTGACATCCTGAGAACTTCCTTTCTCGCATCATTTGGAACCAATCAGATGATGCGGCGATATATTCCGCAATGCGGTGAACCTCATGCATGGGTACTGCTATGCCTGCAAATCTTCCAGGGACCAGTCCGCCGTCTTCATCCTGTGCGCAAGCCGCTCGATATCCCCGCTCATGGACCGGTCCTCCGTCAGCGGGGGCACGACGGAACGAATCCGGCCCAGCAGCCTGCGGGTCGCCGGGGCGAGCCGCTCGGCCCCCCTGATTTCCGCAGCCTGAGCCGCGCAGATCGCTTCAATCGCCAGCACCTTGTAGCTGTTGCCGACAATAGCGGCCGCTTGCCGCGCCGCCGTTGTGCCCATGCTCACATGGTCCTCCTGATTCGCGGATGAAGGAATGGAATCCACGCTTGCGGGATGCGCCAGCGTCTTGTTCTCCGAGACGAGGGAGGCTGCGGTATATTGGGTAATCATCATGCCGGACTGGAGTCCCGGGTCGGGGCTCAGGAAGGCCGGGAGATCATTCAGCTGCGGATTAACGAGCCGTTCGATCCGGCGCTCGGAAATGCTGGCGATTTCAGCCACGCCGATGCCGAGAAAATCCATCGCGAACGCGATAGGCTGGCCGTGAAAGTTGCCGCCGGAAATGACCTGCCCGGAGTCCGGGAACACAAGCGGGTTATCCGTGGCCGAATTGATCTCGATCAGCAGCTTCTCCCGCACGTAGCCAAGCACCTGCTGTACAGCGCCGTGCACCTGCGGAATGCAGCGCAGCGAATAGGCGTCCTGCGTGCGGATTTCACCCTGTACAGTCGTCAGCGAGCTGCCCTTCAGCATGCCCAGAATGCGCCCGGCCACCAGACGCTGCTCCGGGTACGGCCTGACCCGATGAGAATCCGCCGCAAAGACGTCCGTAATTCCTCTCAAAGCTTCAATCGTCAGCGCCGCAATGCTATCCGCGAGGAGGGCAAGCCGCTCGGCTTCCAGATAGGCGATGACGCCGATCGCCGTCATCGCCTGGGTGCCGTTGATTAACGCCAGCCCTTCCTTGGCTTTCAGCGTGACCGGCTTCAGCCCGGCCCGGCGCAGCGCTTCCGCCCCCGGTAGCCGCTCTCCCTGATACAGCGCTTCTCCCTCGCCCACAAGCGGAAGAGCCAAATGCGAGAGCGGCGCCAGATCGCCGCTTGCCCCAAGCGACCCCTGGGAGGGAATCAGCGGGACAATCCCGGCGTTCAGCACATCGACCAGCAGCTTCAACGTGCCGGCTGTAATGCCGGAATATCCCTTGGCCAGCGCGTTGGCCCGCAGCAGCAGCATTGTCCGAACCGTATCCGGCGGAAGAGGCTCGCCAACCGCGCAGGCATGGCTGCGGATCAGATGGATTTGCAGCTTCTCGGCGTCCTGGGGCGGTATGACCGTGTCGCTGAATTTCCCAAAGCCTGTGGTAACGCCGTAAACCTTCTGTCCCTGCTTCACAATCGAATCGATAACCGCTCTTGAGGTGTTGATCCGGCCCCAGGCTCCATCGCGGATCTCCGCCTTCTCCCGGGAGTAAATCGCCTGTGCGACCTGTTCCAGCGTCAGGCTTCCGCCATCAAGACGTATCACCGGAACCCCTCCTTCACGCTTCTAAATAGAAGTAGAAAGACAAAAGAGGCTATGCCCGGGAAAGCTTATTTTCCAGGCACAGCCCCTAAATCGACTGTCAATTACAGGCACTGCTGCTCGCCGCGGCAATTGCTCTTCAAGCCTGCGAGCGGCGTTCCCCATAATCCAACTATATGAGCAGGCCCCGCCGTTTTATTCGGAGGGCCGCAAATTTTTTTCGCATCTTCAACGAGTCTGTTCCGCCAATATGCCTTCCAGCGCCCGGCACAGAGCTTCCATCTCCTCATCCGTCCCGATGCTGATCCTTAAATAATTGTCAATTCGCGGCTTGGCGAAATAGCGGACGATAATATCCTGCCGCCGGAGCGCCTCGAACAGCCTTACCGCCGGAACCCCGGGGTGGGTGGCAAAAATAAAATTCGCCCGCGAGTCCAATACGTCGAACTGAAGCTCCCGCAGCCTGTTGACCGTATCCTCTCTGGTCTTGATGATCCGGCCCACATTAAGCTCGAACGTCTCCGTGTCCCGCAGCGACTGCTCTCCGCCAACCTGGGCAACGGCATCCAGCGGGTAGGAGTTGAAGCTGTTCTTCACCCGGTTCAAGCCCTCGATCAGCTCCGTCTGCCCCATAGCCAGTCCGATGCGCAGCCCGGCGAGCGAACGCGACTTGGAGAACGTATGGACGACGAGAAGGTTCGGATGATCCGGAATGAGCGATACGCAGGATTCGCCGCCGAAATCGACATACGCCTCGTCGATAATGACGACCTTATCCGGATTATGTACAAGAATTTGCCGGATGCTGTCAAGGGACGTGAATTTGCCGGTGGGCGCATTCGGATTGGCGATCAGAATGCCGCCGTTCTGCTCGAAGAAGGGCGCAAGCGGGATGTCGAAATGATCGTCCAGCGGGATTTTTCGGTACGGGATATCGAACAGTCCGGCATACACTTCATAGAAGCTGTAAGTAATATCGGGAAACAGGATGGTCTCTCCGGGGTTGAAGAATGCCTTGAAGCAAAAAGCCAATATTTCATCGGAGCCGTTCCCGGCAAATATATTCTCTATGGGCAGACGGTAGTAGTCGGCCGCGGCCTCCCGCAGTCCCCTGCATTCCGGGTCGGGATACAGCTTGAGCCTTCCGGAAACGGCGGCTTTCATGGCATCCAGCACCCGCGCTGACGGCGGATAGGGGTTCTCGTTCGTGTTCAGCTTGATCACTTGCCCCACTCCCGGCTGTTCTCCGGGCACATAGGGCGTAATACCCTTTACCGTTTCACTCCAGAATTTACTCATACGCGGCCTCCTTGTTCGACAAACACTCTGCCGTAGTCAGTTTCAAGCATCGTTTGCAGTCCTTGATTACCGCTTCCTCGGTATCAATCAACGTTCCGTCTATGTCGAAAATTATGGAATTATACATCCTCTTCTCCTCCTTCTGTTTCGGTTATGTTATAAATAGATCATATTTTATGCCGTGAACATGGTCAATGACGCGCGGGGGAATTATAGGGCAAGGACCAACACTAAAGCCGGAGGCAACCCTTATGAAGCGGGAATTGGTTACACTGACGCATTGGAGCAACGAATATTGGGAAAGGGTCGGGCCGATCTACCGGCAAGCCTTCCCTAGCGGAGCCAAACCGGAGGGGCTGCTGAAAAATATGCTGGAGAAGGGAATCGCTGTGATGCATATCCTGATGCGCGGGGGCGAGGCGGAAGCGATGGCGGTAACGGGGCTGGCCGGGTCTGAACCGGATACCAAACTGATTATCGACTATATGGCCGTCCGGGCGGATTTGCGCGGTCAAGGTATTGGAAGCCTTTTTCTCGGCAAAATTCGCGATTGGGCGGTCAGGGAGCACGGCATCTCGGCAATAATCATTGAGGTAGAGGCCGGGGATACGGCTGTGCATGAGGAACGGTTTCATTTCTGGGAGCGCTGCGGCTTCATCCGGACAGCGTATGTCCATCAGTATATCTGGGTTCCGGAGCCGTATACCGCAATGGTGCTGCCGCTGAAGGCCGGAGTTCCGGCTTCATACGACGGCCGCTCCCTCTTCCGGTTCATCGAATCCTTCCACAAAAGAGCCTACCGCCGTGGGTAGGACAAGAGACAAGAGGCTTTGGGCGTGCAAAAAAACAAGGGATGTTCCAGGCAGCCAATGCATGGCTTTTGGGACACCCCCATTCAAGGTGAGAAGTGAATGATTTATGCTAATACCCTCTTGCTAGGGTAATTTTCTGAAATCCAGCGACGAAGAATCGATCTTCGCAAAGATCTTCTTCTGCCTTTCAGATAGTACATGGGTGAATCAACTACCTTTCGGAATTACACACAAATGTCTTTCCAGCCGACAATTGATACCTTCCACTTCCCACCTGTTTATCATTACCCCGATTTCGGTAGCTTGAATCCGGCCATAGGCCTTCAGGAATGGAAATTCCGGCCGTCGGTTACTTCCGGGACATAGCCTGCCCGGATGACGAAGTCGCCGAAATGCTCGCCGCTCTCCCGTTCCTTCGCATAACGGTTAAAGATCGGCCCCAGGGTCTCCAGAATCTCGGCTTCGCCGATGTTCTCCTTGTACATCTTGTTCAGCCGCTCGCCGGCAAATCCGCCGCCCAAATACATATTGTATTTGCCGGGGGCCTTGCCGATGAACGACAGCTCCGCCAGCATCGGCCGGGCGCAGCCGTTCGGGCAGCCGGTCATGCGGATGACGATATCCTCGTCGCGGAGTCCGGCCTCCTCCAGCATCGGCTCCAGCTTGTCCAGCAGCGTTGGCAAATAACGCTCGGACTCGGCCATCGCCAGCCCGCAGGTCGGGAGCGACACACAGGCCATCGAATTGCGGCGCAGCGCCGAGTAATGAATGCCATCGGTCAGCTTGTATTCCT
>NZ_ASSC01000048.1 GCF_000520735.1 Paenibacillus forsythiae T98 | reverse complement strand
TTATCGCGGCGAGGGAAGATCAGCCATTCCCGCCGCTTCGGTTGAAGTTCAACGAGCCGCCGGTGCTGTACGGTGAAATCAGAAGCGGAGAAGGCCCGCCGATCAATTCCAGCAGCAAGACATATCAACGCTGGCAGAAGCGGCGTCCGCAGGATCTGAACATAGGTGATGTAACGGAGCGGGAAGAGGGCAAAATAAGCAACTTCAACACGATTCTACTGAAAGATCAGAAGGTTGCGAATACGCTGGCCAGTTCCTCCGTCTTCCTGCGGACGGATCAGCCGCGGCACATCAGCAATACGGATGCAATCCGCATTCAGACCTTCCCAGCGGATTATGATTTCATGGACGCCAATGTGCAGTATGTATGCGGCATGAGTGTCCCGCCGCTAATGATGCGGCGAATAGCCGAGCAGATTAATGTTCAATGGTTTGGAGGGAATGCAAGTAAGAGTAAAGACGACACCAACCAAGCAAATTAGGTGCACTGGTTGGAACCCGAATTGAAATGGATACTCTTGTTGAGCTAACTGGCAGGATAATGGAGTAATAAACCACCGTATTATGGTAATATTGGATTATTCACATTGGAGGTGAGTTAACCATTATAAACGGGCAGAGGTGGGGAGTCATGAGAAGATCATTCTTAATAGCTGGATCAACTTTCTTATTATCCGGAACTTTACTATTTGGTATGGTATATTTGGCAATTGCAAACTATGTTCCACAAATGGCGGGATGGAGCGATCCTCCTGGAAAATTCTCATTGGCTTTGGATGAAACGATGCTGAGAGTACCCTATATAATAAGCATTTTGTTCATGGTTATTGGTATTATATTGTTTGCAGTTGCTATTTATAAGGATTTAACGAATAAGAATTTAGAAACACATGGAACGACTACATCAAGAACTTAATAATTGGCGAATGAACGTTGCGCTAACGGGAAACGATTGTTCAGAATCAACCACCTAAGCTAATAGGTGGTTTTTCTTCTGCCTAAAGATCAACATTCATGATAACCAAGCAAAATTAAAAGGAGGACGCGTCAACGTCCTCCCAACCGACCAGGGTATCCCCCGGCTGAGACAGCGGCGCGCCACGCGTGGCATTCTCAGACATCCGCTGTCTCGCATTCCAGTATAAGGGGAAGCCGAGGGGAACACAATGGGAACACAAGATGAAAATTTATTGTTGCAATACGAGCTTGAAATCATGGCTGGCATTCTGGAAAGCAAGGCGCAATACCGCAAGATCGTTAAGGCCGGCATAGCCAAGTGGGTCAAGGACTTTCAGGATGGCCGGATTGAAATCAAGACAGTGGACGACCTGAAGAAATTGATAGAGATTGATATTGAGTTGCAGAAGGAAGAATTTTAATCTTCTTTTTGAAACTTCTTTAAAGTTTTTATAGCGGTAAGGTGTTTTTTTATGATTTTTTGTCGTTGATGTCTCTCGAGATAATATAGTGTTGTAATTGCGAATAGGACAGCAGAAAATTGAAATAAAAGGGTGTAGTTTTGAGAAATAACTTTGAATACATCCAGAGCTTCTTCTGTTCTTTTCATTAATTCATTTTCTGGAATTTTATCTTTCATCAGATTTATAGCGCTAATGTTAAGAGTGGCTAGTCCTCCCATCATAGTTAAAGATAGACCTAAGAATATCTTAAGAGAGTAGTCGGAAAATTTTTCGAGAAAAGTAGAGTCTTCTTCTAAAAGTTCAATTTCTGATTCGATCAAACCAAGTTCTTCTACTGGAGTTATTTTGTAGCTTAACACTAAGAGCCTAAAATTAGTTTTTACAACAGAGGTAGGAATATTTGTTGAACAAATTTCTGTGAGTTTTTTGATGAACAAGAAATGTTTTGCCCAGATAAAAATAGCACAAAGAATGATAAATGATGCACTCCACCAGACGCTCATAGTTCCTCCATAAATGAATGTAATTACAAATGAATATCGGTAAAAAATAGATTTTTGTTAGTTCGGGGGTGGTGGAATGTAACATGGCGAGAGAACGCAGTCCCGAGCGGGACAAGGCAAAGCAGATGTGGCTGGAGAGCAGCGGGACGATGAAGCTTAAAGACATCGCCGCTGCTCTTTCTATTCCAGATAGCAAAGTCCGAAAGTGGAAGGCGCTGGACGGCTGGGAAGCTGATCTCAAAGGGAGCGCTCCACCTGACAGCAAAGGGAGCGCTCCACGTCGCGGCGCTCCCAAAGGGAACAAGAACGCTGTCGGTAACCGCGGCGGCGCTCCCCCGGGAAACCAGAATGCGAAGGGCAACCGGGGCGGACCCGGTGGGCCGGAAGGAAATAAGAAGGCGGTCACCACCGGCGAGCACGAAACAATTTGGTTTGATACGCTGACGGATGACGAGTTGCAACTGGTGGACCAGATCGACACGGACCCGCTTGTCCAGGCAGAGGAAGCCATTGCGCTACTGACTATACGGGAGCGGCGAATGATGCAGCGTATCAAGCGTCTTATGGACGGCCTAACGGAGAAAGAGCGCAGTGTCCTCTATGAGCTAAAAACCACGAAAGACATCGGCGTCGTTCATGATGAGAAGACAGGACTCACGAAAAAGGTTCCCATCTCTCGGGATGAACTGGTCAAATCTAAGGTGGAAGTTAGCTCGGTCCGCATCATGGACGATATTCTTAAGCGGGAGGAAGCTTTGACCCGTGTCCAGGCGCAGAAGCTGCGTGCCATCGGGACGAAGAACCGGATTGTGGACGCGGAGAAGGCAGCCCGGACGGCCATCCTGCAAATTGAGCTTCAGCAGCTCCAAGGTGGCGCAGGTGCAACGCAAAGCTGGACAGATGCGCTGAAAGAGATTGCGGAGCGAAGGAAGAGGTTGCGTGAGACCGAGGTGACCCAGCATGAGTAAGCCGTATAACGTTGTCTCCGATTTGGCGCAGCTCCTCGACTTGTATTGGGATGACCCCGCTGCCTTTGGCGAGGACATGCTGGGATTCGATCCAGATGACTGGCAGCGGGCAGCTATGTCCGATGTGGCCAACTATCCAAGGACCAGCATTCGATCCGGCCAAGGGGTGGGGAAGACGGCCTTCGAAGCGGTGCTTGTGGTGTGGTTCCTCTGCTGCCGACCGAATGCGAGGGTAGTCTGTACGGCTCCGACCAAACAGCAGCTAAACGATGTACTTTGGGCTGAGGTGGCCAAGTGGCTGGAGTCGTCGATGGTTAAAAACCTCTTCAAATGGACCAAGACGAAGGTTTACATGATCGGCCATGAAGAGCGTTGGTTTGCGACCGCTCGGACGGCCACGAAACCGGAGAACATGCAAGGTTTCCACGAGGATTACATGTTATTCGTGGTGGACGAAGCATCCGGTGTATCAGACCCGATCATGGAAGCCATTTTAGGTACATTGTCAGGGCCCGAAAACAAATTACTGATGTGCGGTAACCCAACTCGAACGAGCGGGGTTTTTTATGATTCGCATAATCGTGACCGGTCCCGGTTCCAGACGCATAAAGTTGACAGTCGGGACAGCAAACGTACAAGCCGTGAGAACATTCAGATGATGATCGAGAAATACGGAGCCGAAAGTGACGTTGTTCGTGTTCGGGTGTATGGAGAGTTTCCGAAAGCCGAGGCCGACGCCTTCATTGCGCTCGAGTTGGCTGAGCTGGCAGCCAGCTCGACGGTGCAGGCCAGCGGCGACACGCTGCACATGGGCGTTGACGTCGCGCGATTTGGCGACGACGAAACGGTCATAGCGCCAAGGATCGGAATGAAGGTCATGCCTTTGCTCTGCTACAACAAGCAGGATACGATGGCGACTGTGGGCCGCGTCATTGCAGCGGGGAAGGGGCTGCTGTCCGGTGATTCTCACTTGCGCTTTGTAGAGATCAAAGTGGACGACAGCGGCGTCGGCGGCGGAGTGACGGATCGGTTGAATGAGGTCATCATTGAAGAACGTCTGACCGGCTGGCGCGTTATTCCGGTTAACAACGGCAGCAAGCCGACGGAGGACGAGCAGGAACACTACGAGAACCGTGGCACTGAATACTGGGCAACCATGCGAGACTTGTTGCAGGAAGCATTTTCAAAGCATCTTCAGGGAGAACCTGTCGGAATTGAGCTCCCGGCGGATGACCAGCTCATTATGCAACTGACGCAGCGCAAATACCGCATGACCAGTAAAGGCCGTCTTGCTCTGGAGAGGAAAGAGGATATGAAGAAACGCGGTCTTGATTCCCCTGACCGAGCTGATGCTGTTATATTGTCCTTCGTTACTGAACCTGAAATGCAATACTCCAGTGAGCGGGCAACTGGCTGGTAGAAAGGAGATGATCTATTTTGACCATCATTTACAGCAAGCGCCGCTTCCCGCCGCCGCCATACGATGCCGAGGTCGAGGACATGTACTATTACCGGCTGCTGTACGACGGCGATCATGATTTGATCTTCCCGAGGGCCCGCAGCATCCAGACGACCGAGCGGATCATCCGGCGGTCGCGCCCCGGATTTTATCGTCGCGGCCAGAAGGCGGAGATCAAAATCACGACCGAGCATCAATACGTCGTCGTCAATTTTGCCAGCCTCGTCGCCGAAGTGCCGGCGGATCTGATCAACCGAGCGCTCGGCAATGTCTCGGCTGACGTGGAGCAGGGGCCGGAGTTGGACTTTGTCTCCGGCGTTGTGGATTCGTCAAAGCCAAACAGTAAGATATGGTCTGCCGTCATCCAGCACCAGGTCGACGGTCTGATAGCGTACCGTATCCGGCGGGACGGCGG
>NZ_ASSC01000047.1 GCF_000520735.1 Paenibacillus forsythiae T98 | reverse complement strand
CCTGCGCCATGATGCAGATCAGGGCCACCTGGCGCATATAGGTGCTTTTTCCCGCCATGTTCGGGCCGGTGATCAGCGAGATCCTGCCGTCGTCCTGCGTGAGACGGCTGCCGTTGGCGATAAAGGAAGCATCCTTCAGCACCGCCTCGACGACGGGATGACGCCCGCCTTCAATCTTCAAATCATATCCTTCGGTCAGCGTCGGCTTCACGAAGCGCTGCTCCGCGCTGACCGCCGCAAGACTCTGGTATACGTCGATTTCGGCCACTTTCTCCGCCAGACTCTGCAGTCTCGGAATCTGCGAGCTTAACCGTTCGCGCAGCTCGCTGAACAGGCTGTATTCCAGATCGGTCATTTTATCCTGCGCTTCCAGAATCAGGGCTTCCTTCTCCTTCAGCTCGGGAGTCACGAAGCGCTCCGCGTTGGCGAGCGTCTGCTTGCGTTCATACCGCCCTTCCGGCAGGGAGGCCAGATTGGAACGGGTAATTTCGATATAATAGCCGAATACCTTGTTGTATCCGATCTTCAGCGACTTGATTCCCGTAGCCAGGCGCTCCCTCGCCTCCAGCTCGGCAATCCAGCGTTTGCCGCTGCTGCTTGCCTCTCTAAGCTCGTCCAGCCGGGCATGATAGCCTGGCCGGATAAGCCCCCCGTCGCGGACGGATACGGGCGGATCGTCGACAATAGCCCGTTCAATATCTTCGCGAAGGTCGGCGCATTCGTCAATCCCTTCGCCGATTTCCCGCAGCGTGGAGGAGCCCGATGCGAGGCATGCGGCCTTAAGCTCCGGAATCTGCGCCAGCGACAGCTTCAGGGCGTTCAGATCGCGGCCGTTTGCGCTGCCGTATGCGACGCGTCCGGTGAGGCGTTCCAGGTCGTAAATTTCTTTCAGCGCCTGGCGCAAATCCTCGCGGACAATGTACTGGTTGTACAAATAATCGACGGCCTCCAG
>NZ_ASSC01000046.1 GCF_000520735.1 Paenibacillus forsythiae T98 | reverse complement strand
TCGCGCTGTGTGCCGGTTTTGCGGCGGGCGGGCTGTGGTCGGTGCTTGCCGCCTGGATGGACATGAAGTATAAAGTGAATTTGTTGATTTCGACCTTATTAATGAATTATATTGCAACGCTATTCGCCGGTTATATCGTATCCGGGCCATTCAAGGACACCAGCGGCTCGGCGGGGCTTTCGCAGACCTCCATGATCGTTCAGGGCGCCTGGCTGCCCAAGCTGGTTGACGGGATGAGCGTGCATGCGGGATTCTTGCTTGCTGCCGGGTTGACGATTTGCTCGGTTCTGCTGTTTCGTTACACGATTATTGGCTATGAGGTGAAGATGCTCGGTCAAAATCCGTCTTTCGCTCTCTACGGCGGCATTAACCGGCTGAAGCTCATGCTCTTCAGCATGCTTGCCAGCGGCGGCTTGGCCGGACTGGCCGGCGGAGTTGAGGTGCTGGGGATGCAGTATCGTTTCGTAGACGGCGCCTTGACGATGCCGGGTTATGCATGGACCGCGCTGATGGCGGCGCTGCTTGCGAATGCCCATCCTGCCGGGACAGCGGTCTGTTCCGTTCTGCTCGCGGCGCTTCAGACTGGTGCGGCAGGGATGGAGAGGAACACAAATATCCCGGTAGAATTGTCAACCGTTATTCAAGCCGTGCTCATTTTATTCATATCGGTCAAGTTCAGCTATTCGTTTATGAGGCGGAGAAAAGTGAGGGGAAAATATGAATCAAATCATTGATATCTCTCTGCTCAATTCCATAATCCGTATGGTGACGCCTATTCTCCTGGCCGCCCTGGGCGGGGCGCTCTGCGCGAGGGCCGGTCTCTTTAATGTGGGTCTGGAGGGAATGATTCTGGTCGGGGCATTCGGAGCGGTGCTTGGCAACTACCTCCTGGGGAATCTGGGGCTTGCCGTTTTGTTCGCGGTTGGCTGCGTGCTGATTTTTTCACTCCTGTACGGCTATTTCACCATTCATTTGAAGGCGAATGTCATTGTGGTCGGGATAGCCATCAACTTCCTGGCCATGGGCCTGACGACTTTTTTACTAAGCGCGATCTTTCACGTGAAGGGGGCGTACTATAATAAAGATATGGAGGGGCTGCCCCTATGGAATATTCCGATCTTGAGCAAGATCCCTGTTCTGGGCGAGGTCCTATCCGGGTATTCCCCGATTGTATTCAGCGCATTTCTGCTCGTGATCGTTCTCCATTTGTTTCTGTACCGGACGGTAGCAGGCTTCCGCTTCAGCTCGGTCGGACAAAGCCTGATTGTCGCTCAGAGCACAGGCATTAAGGTGCGCCGTTACCAGTATGCGGCCGTCTTGACATGCGGTGTGCTGTGCGGGCTGGCGGGAGCCCAGCTTTCGCTTGGACAGGTGACAATGTTTGCCGAAGGGATGACATCCGGAAGAGGCTTTATTGCTCTAGTAGCCATGATGCTGGGTCAGGCGAATCCGCTCGGTATTATGGGCTCAAGCTTACTCTTCGGCCTGATGGACGCGCTCAGTGTACGGATGCAGGGCTTATGGCTGCCGACACCGTTTACGATGATGCTTCCTTATGCCGTCACGATTGCAGCGATGTTCTTTTTTAAGGATAAAAGCTATTTGCACGGAGGCTCCAGCAGCTCCAGATAATGCATCGGCCGCGCGATTTCAATAACAATTGGTGTCTTGCGGCTTCTGTGGTACACTCAAAATAAACTGTGCGAGTTGGTGGGATTACAATTGTTGGCCGCTGAGAGAAGGACTAAGATTATTAACATGCTGCTGGAGCAGGGATACGTATTAGTTACGGAGCTTAGCAAGTCGCTAAACGTTTCGGAAGAGACAATCAGGCGTGATTTAGGCAAGCTGGAGAAGGAAAATCTGCTGACCCGTACGCACGGCGGGGCTTTTATTGATGAAGGCATTACGTCCGACATTCCGGTTGGTATTCGGGAGCGCGCATATCTTCAGGGCAAGGATTGGATCGGTGAAAAGGTTGTCGATCTGATCAACAGCGGGGATACGCTGATGCTGGATTCCAGCACCACTTCTCTTCACATCGCCAGGAAAATCAAAAGCAAAAAAAATTTAACGGTGATTACGAATTCCTTCAAGGCTCAGATGGAGCTATCCTCCGCTGAAGACATCAAGATTATTTCGACGGGCGGCATTCTGCGTCAGCACTCGCTGTCGTATGTCGGGCATGCGGCAACAAGGGCGCTGTCCAACTATTTTGCGGATACGGCGATCATATCATGCTCCGGTATTCATCCGGATAAAGGGATTTCGGATTCCAACGAATATGAAGCCGAAATGCGCAAAATTATGCTGAAGAATGCGGAGTATAAAATATTGGCGGTTGACACCACCAAGCTAAACAAGCTGGGCTTTATGTTCATTGCCGATTTTACGGCGATCAACAAGGTTGTGGTGGACAAAAAGCTGCCTGCTGACTGGGTTCAGTTATTTGAACGGCTCAATATTGAGTACGATGACCGGGAGCTGCCGCCAGACGGATGGGAGACGGCTCAATAATCGCCGGCGTCTGGCTGCCGTTCATCGGCGCTATCCAGGCCGGATGGTCCCGCCCGGAATGCTCTATCGGCTTAAAATCCGGGGGCGGCTATCAGAAGCTGCTTCGTGCCGTTAGGGTCTTGGCTGCCCGGACAGGAGGCCGCAGCGGCGCAAGAAAGCCGTCAGACCCATCAACGGGCTTCACCGCGCTTCCGCCGCGTATCACCCGGGCCGGCCTCCCCAATGCCTCTGAGGACAGGGCGGCGCTATTTCTGCCGCAGACGCCCCAGCTCGGAGACAATCTCCTCTACCTGAGAAATGCTGAGCCTGTCACTGCTCATGACCACCTCGTAAATATCCTTGATATCCTCGTATTGCTCGACCGAGAAGGCGGAGGACTGCATCGCAGCCGCGCTGGCCATTTTCAGTTTGGCTTTAATCCCCTCAATCATATACTCCACATTGTTCTGGCTCGGATTGGATAAATCCATAGTCTTCGCAACATCCCTTCGCTAACTGTTTGTCCTCCATTCTACCATGATTGCCGCACGGAGGCATCCTGCTTTGTCCAATATTAAGCCATTAGCCGCAGACTGCCTGGAATGATGCTCATTAGCGGGGCGGGACGGCCTCCCGGGACGAAGATTCATTTCTTCTCACTGATAGCGGATTATTGTAGAATGGAAAGAAAATTGGAGAATCATGCAGCTTTCACTTGCCGGGAGCGGATATTGCCAAGCATAGTGGGAAGAGGGAGGAGATGACGGAAATGGCAATCGGGGAATATGGCCCTGAAGGGAAAAGGCGGAAACAGGACGCGCATGGTCTGGTTTCGTTCTTTCGGGAAATTTCGGACAGGTATTTACCGGAAGAGGTTGCCTTCCTCTGTATTGGAACGGACCGCTCTACGGGCGATGCGCTGGGTCCTTTGACGGGTAGCCGACTGCGGGAATACGGGTTCCCGCATGTTGTCGGCACCCTTCCGTCTCCTTGCGACGCTGACAATTTAACGAAACGGATCGCAGAAATTCCGCCGGAGCTAGTCGTTATCGCCGTGGACGCCTGCCTCGGGCCGCATGCTGCCGTGGGCTATTATTTTGCTTCCGGCGAGCCGCTGCATCCCGCAAGATCGATAGGGCGGAGTCTGCCTGCTGTCGGCCGCTACAGCCTGGCCGCCGTCGTTGACGCAAGTGGACCGAGGCCGTACCGGACGCTTCAGACCACGCCGCTTTACCGAGTGATGGGCATGGCGGAAGCGATTGCCGCCGCAGCGGCCTCGGGATTCGGTCTGGTGCGATGAGGAGTTTCAATTCCGCCGGTTTGGATTAAATAATTACTACCTAATCAGGTAGATTATAAGAAATAGAAGGAGGCTGTCATGGAAACGGTGCGTTGCGAGGGAAGCCACATTTGCTACAGCGATCAAGGGCAGGGCGAAGTTATTGTTCTGCTTCACGGTTTCTGCGGCAGCGCGGAATATTGGGAGAAGGTTATCCCGATTTTGAGCGGGAGCTACCGGGTTATAGCGCCCGATCTGCGGGGACACGGTTCTTCCGAAGCGCCTCTTGGCGCATATACGATTGAACAAATGGCCGATGATGTGCTTGCGTTGCTGGACGCTCTGGATATTCCAAAGGTTACGCTGCTGGGCCACTCCTTGGGCGGATATATCACCCTGTCGTTCGCGCAGCGGTATGCCGAGCGTCTGAATGCCTTCGGGCTGATTCATTCCACCGCCTACCCGGACAGCAGCGAAGCGAAGGAGAAGCGGCTCAAGGCGGTCGCTGCGATCCAGTCGGAGGGAATCACCGATTTTGTAGATGGATTCGTGCCCGGACTATTCGCGCCCGAGACGGCGAAATCCTCGCCGGAGCTGCTGCAGCGCGTCCGGGAGATTGGCTTCAAGACGCCGCCCCAGGGAGCGATTGGCGCCGCCCTGGCCATGCGGGAGCGCCCCGACCGGCGCGATGTGATATCCGCCAGCGAGCTGCCGATTCTGCTTGTAGCCGGCGAGAAGGACGGTCTGGTGCCGGTGGAGAGAACCTTTACGTCGGACAAGCGGAACATAACGAAGGCGGTCATTTCCGGCGCAGGCCATATGAGCCTGTTTGAAGAGCCGGAGCAGCTGGCCGATGTGATTAAGGATTTTGCGGCCGTATTGGTAAAATAACGGTGAATGTATGAAAGAGGGCGCATGCCCTCTTTTTTCGCTTTTTTCCGTTCATGTTCATAGTCAGTCCGGGTCGCTCCGAAGTGCACCAGATCCTCGAATTTGTCCCCGCCTCAACATATGCTTTTTAAAACCCCCTTCGCCAAGGTATTGGAACCAGTCTCTCTTTCTCAAATTTCGCGCGCCGGCAGAGCGGTGGAATTGCACGGGATAATGGGTTAAGATAAACCGTAAAGCTTATACTGCGGAGGGAGGAAAAACGGATGTTCCGCAGAGATTACCTCGTCCGGATGATCGAGGACATGACGGGCATGATCGCCAAGGTATTTGCTCTGAAGCAGGAGCGTAAGACCACGGAAGCGTTATGGGAGGTAGACGAGTTGCTGAACAAGCATTTCAGGCTGAACTCGCGCCTGCTGAATTCGCTGTCCGTGGAGGATATTATTGAAATGTTCCGCCTGGGCGGAGGAATAGAAAGCGACAAGCTCCAGGGAATGGCCCGCCTGCTGTATGAAGAGGGAACTGTACATGCGTCTGCGGGCAATCTTCCCGAAGCGCTGCCAAGGATGATGAAGGCGCTGCACCTGTATCTGTATGCCGCGCTTCACGGCGCCGACCTTGAATTGCTGGGTTTGCCGAAGGAAATTGACGATTGCTTGCGGGAGGTGGAGGCCTACCGGCTTCCGGCGAAGACCGAACGGCTCCTTATGGCCTATATGGAATCCATCGGGCGCTATGGCAAGGCGGAGGATTCGCTCTACCGTCTGCTGGAGCAGGGCGAGCCGGTCGCGAAGGAAGGCGAGGAGCTGTATGACCGGCTGCTGGGCAAAGATCCCGGCGAGCTGGAGCGGGGCAATCTTCCGCTAGAGGAAGTAAGGCAGGGACGGCAGGAGTGGCTTAAGCTGAATAGACAGACGAAGGAGACCGGTACCTCATGAGCGTCCCCATTTATATTGTAGATGCCTTTACCGAGCATGCCTTTGCGGGCAATCCGGCGGCCGTATGCCTGCTGGAGCAGCCCGCCTCCGAAGAGTTCATGGCGCGGACGGCTGCCGAAATGAATCTGTCGGAAACGGCGTTTCTGTGGCCGGAGAACGGAGGGTACCGGCTCCGCTGGTTTACTCCGGCGGCCGAGGTGAAGCTGTGCGGGCATGCTACGCTCGCCAGCGCCCATACCCTGTGGGAGACCGGACGCCTTCCTCGCGAGAAGCGGGCGGAATTTCACACCCTGAGCGGTCTGCTGACGGCGGAGCGGAGCGAAGGCGGGATTACGCTGTGCTTCCCCGCTTACGAGCTGATCCCGGCGGAGCCGCTTCCAGGGCTTGCAGCCGCGCTTGGAGTGGAAGATAAGGATATGGAAGAAGTATTTTTCTATGCCGATAACGCGCTGGTCCGCCTTCCTGATGAATCTGCGGTAAGAAGCCTCAACCCGGACTTCGCCGCGCTGAAGGGCCTGCCGCCCCGTGCCGTTGCGGTAACCGCCGAGGGCGGCGGGGAGGGGATTGATTTTGTTTCCCGCTTCTTTGCGCCCGGCATTGGCGTGAACGAGGACCCGGTAACCGGCTCCGCGCATACGGCTCTGGCCCCTTTCTGGGCGGAGAGGCTGAAGCGCCGGGAACTGACCGCTTACCAGGCGTCCCGTCGCGGCGGCGTACTCAAGCTGAAATTAAGCGAAGACAAAGTCTTCCTGACCGGGCAGGCGGTGACGGTGGTCAGCGGATTGTTCCATGCCCGGCCCTAGAGTGAGCCGATGGAGGAATCAAACGTCAGCCGCCAAGACAACGTAGGCTCCATTTTATTAATTGAAAGCGGGTTATGATTGTGGAATCCCTGATTAGTCTGATTGAACGAATCACCACTGACCGTTCCCTGATTGCGGGAACTCTGAGCCAGTTGCGCAAAAAGGAAGGCGTCCCTTATACCAAAGTGGGCATCAAGCCCGTGCAGCTTAAAAATGGACTGCATTACCAGTTTGCCTACTATACCGGCTCCCAGGTGGAGCATAGGAATATTCCCGCCGAATCTGCGGCGAAGGAACTAGAATCGCTGTTGGGCGAAACTTTCCGTCAGGGGCTGCTCTGTACGGCGGAAGCGGATTACCAGGTGCTCATCAGCAAAAAGCAAAAAGTGACGATCCTGACCAAACCGCCGACGAAAAAAGCGGCCGCAGACCTCTCCCACAACCGTCGCAAGCGCTATGTGCTGGAGGAGGGCGAGCCGGTGCCGTTTCTCATCGAGCTTGGCATTATGAATGACAGCGGAAAGGTGCATGCGAAGAAATATGACAAGTTCCGCCAGATCAACCGCTTCCTTGAGATGGTCGAAGACGTGCTGCCTTCTCTGCCGGCGGGCAGGCCGCTTACCATCGTCGATTTCGGCTGTGGCAAATCGTATTTGACGTTTGCGCTGTATCACTATCTGGCCGTTCGGGAAAAGCGGGAGCTGAACATTGTCGGACTGGATCTCAAAGCCGATGTTATTGCCCATTGCGGCGCTCTGGCGGACAAGCTGGGCTATGACAAGCTCTCTTTTCTCGTCGGCGATATTGCCGAGTACAACGAGCTGGACCGGGTGGATATGGTCGTTACGCTGCATGCCTGCGATACCGCGACCGACGCCGCGCTGGAAAAAGCGGTGCGCTGGGGCGCCTCGGTCATCCTGTCGGTGCCTTGCTGCCAGCATGAGCTGTTCGCCCAGATTGACAATGAAATCATGGAGCCACTGCTGTCGCACGGCATTCTCAAGGAGCGCTTCTCGGCGCTTGCGACTGACGCGATCCGGGCAAAGCTGCTTGACCTCATGGGCTACCGCACCCAACTCCTCGAATTTATCGATATGGAGCACACGCCCAAAAATATATTGATCCGAGCGGTACAAAGCGGCGGCGGCGATTCTCGCGCCAAATGGCGCGAATATGCGGCGTTCCGCGATTTTCTGGGCGCAAAGCCTTACCTGGAGCGCGCCTGCGCCGACCTGCTTCCCGGGGATGCAGCCGAATCGAAGATTCATTGAAATTTACCGCAAAATATATACGCCGATCCCGGTTGGGAAAGGGCAGCCTTCTGTGTGGGAGGCTGTTTTTTATTGCTTGAGAGCAGGGGAACCTTATAATAATCATAATGCTGTAGTTGGACATAAAGCACATAGATATCAATGGGTAAACGGTAAGAGAAGCAAATAATAGTAAAGGAGCGAAGGGCATTGTCTGATATTCACGATAACGAAATCATATCTTATAAAGTAAATTTAAAAAATCATACTCTGACTTTGCTGACTGTTGGAGATCATGCATCCGAAACTCAGGTTTTGTTTAGTGGAGTGTTAGCTCATATGTTTGAAACACAATTAGAAGGCAGTATCATCATGGATATTCAGAAATACGAGTTGGAGTATTTTATAAGAAACAATTTTGACCTGTTGGAGAAACAAAAGAAATCTAGCTGGCCTTTAGATTATAAAACAAGCGAGGAACTCTACAATATACTTCTTAGTGAGAAGTATATCTACTATGTGGTCTTCTCTTCATACGGGCTAAGTGGATGGGTATTGGCAAAAGATTTAGAAATAGTTAACATATGCACTTTGGAGTAACATTAAATGGTGGGAGGAAATAAATGGACAATACAAACGTTAAAGTTCAATTTAATATTATTGGTGAGGATTTTTGTCCCACTGAAGCTACAGATCGATTGCAGGTCATTCCGACGAAATATTGGGTTAAAGGAGATGGGATACCCGGAAAGAGTATGTGTAGAAAATAATGTAAAGCCGTCAATGTACTTTAACCATGACTTCATCGAGTTTGTTAGTGAAATTAATGCTGAGTTCTATATTGATCTCTATATATATTCATAATATGGATGGATTCAACTGGCCTCGGAGCTTCGGCTTCGAGGCGTTTTTACGTATAGAGGATTATGTGGTTTCCCAAGGGGAAAAACCGGCAACAATGAAGCTAATCAACCACTCGGGAGACAAAGTGATGCGAAAGAGCGGCAGGTGCGAAAAGTGGACTGCAAAGGTAGGGTTTACGGATTTATGCGCGGTTATGGCTGCTGGGCTTGCGGCAGCGGCTTGCCTGAGGCGGGGACTGTTTTTCTCTGAGGATTGGTATCCTATTCTGACCGTCTGGTTCTTGCTGTGCGGAGCTGCTGCGGCAAGCCGACTTCAAGGGGACGCTCAGCGGCAGTCAGGAGGATTCGGGTATACTGGCAGGGCGAGGAAGGCGGAGCGCGGACTCTCGGGAGATTCAGAACGGGCGGAGGGAGGCAAAGCTGCGGGAAAAGGGAACCTGGCTCAGACGGTTATGCTGGGCGGGCCGATGATGATGGCTGGATTGTATGCCGCCGCCTGGCTGAAAGGTCCGCTGTCGGCACAAGGAACCATGAATGAGCTGCTGCG
>NZ_ASSC01000045.1 GCF_000520735.1 Paenibacillus forsythiae T98 | reverse complement strand
CGCCGCCCTCCACTTTCTCGGCGGCTTCGCTGAACTGCTTCTTGAAGGCGTTGTAACTCCCGAAGTCCCGCTCTATCGCCGCGAGGAGAGCTCCTGTAGGACGGCCTCCGCCATGGGGGGACATTTCGTCCCAGAATATCGTGTGCAGGTAATGGCCGGCCCCGTTAAAGGCAAGCTCCCGCTCCCAGTGCTTGACCAGATCGAAATCTCCGCTCTTTCGGGCGTCCGCCAGCTTTTTCTCCGCTTTGTTCAAGCCGTCCACATAGCTCTGATGGTGCTTGTCATGATGGATTCGCATCGTCTTTTCATCAATATAGGGTTCAAGGGCGTTATAGGGATACGGCAGCGGCGGAAGCTTGTGCCCTCCAATCGGCACGGAAGCCGGTTCCCTGAGGTCGGGGGCCGCCGCTTCCCTGTTGACCGGGCCGGAGAGCGAAGCTCCGGATGACGCTTCTTCAGAAGGAATGCCGGAAGCGTCCCGGGCCGTCCGGTTGGACGTGCCGGAATACCCCGGCTCTTTCAGAATGCCGAGGAAATATTCTGTCTCCCGGATAACATGCGTGAGGTAGGTGTCGGCGGCGGCTCCCCTTAGCTCAGGACTCTGCTCTTGAATGGCATTCAGGTGGCGGATAAATTCCCGGGACTGCTCGCGGGCAGCTTCCGCCAGACGTTCAACCTCGGCTGGATCGGCGTCGCCCCCCGTCCCCGGGGATTGCGCTCTTTCCAGCAGACTCCGGGCGGCGTTCTCCGACGCGGCGAAGACAGCGGCCCATTCATCCATCAGCTTTACAAAGGGGGCTTTCAGTTCGGGAACAGCGAGTTTGACAAGCGCGGCGTTGTCCTTCTCCTGATTTTTCCAGAATCTGATTTCCTCCAATATTCGCACCGAAGACGGTGGCCCATATTTATACAGCATGGCGTACAGCCCTCCCGTAATATGAATTCCCTATAGGGTATGAGCGGAGAGGGTTGTACTATGTGAGGCGTTAGTTGGTTTGCTGTTTCTGCCCGGCGGCCTTGGCCAGCGGAACATTGCTCAGGAAAGCGGAGACACGGCGCAGGTATTCGCGAGGATGCTCGCGGAACAGCAGCTCATGATGGGAGCCTTCCACAATCCAGGAGTCGGAATACGGATTGGTTTGGTTGGCCGCCAGCTTCTCGGCGATCGGATAAGGCGCCTTATCATCCTGTGTGCCATGTATGAACAGAGTCGGATAAGGGTAGTCTTCGTGCTTTACCTCGCTATAAGGAATCTGATTCAGACCTGTACCGTTCAGGACCGGGAAGAGCATTTCCATAATCTCAAGGGAAGGATGGCGCGGAAGATCGATATTTTGCCTGATGTTGTGGTACAGCGTATCCGGCTCCAGCAGGAAGGTGCTGTCGAGAATCATCGCGTCCACATCCTTGGTCATCAGCCCTGTCTGCAGAGCGGTGCCCGCGCCCATCGAGAAGCCCCACACAACGATCTCTTTTGCTCCGCGTTGCTTCGCCAGCTGAATGGCTCCGAGCAGTTCTCGGGACTCTTTTTTGCCGCCGGTTGCCACATCTTTGTTGCTGTGGGAAGCAAAGCCGTAGTCGAACATAATGACATTAAAATTCAGGCGGTGCGCAAAATGGGCGAGATCGTACATCGGAACCCAGGACTCCTCGCGGTTGGCCCCATAGCCGTGGCTGAAAACGATCGTCTTGGCCGAGTTCCCGGAAGGAATATACCAGCCCTGGATGTTGCGGCTGCCGTCGCTCGCCGGAAAGGTCACGTCCTCGTATTTCAGACCTTTGGACAATGCCGGATTGGAGAACAGCGGAGCCACCGTCGGATTGGACAGCACCCAGGTAATATAAGCATGCAGCGCGATAAAGCAGAACGCGAGAAAAAAGAAAACGGACAGCAGCAGCGCTACAATCACATGCTTGATGCGCAGCTTTCGCAGCGACAGCTGCGGTGTTGTGCCGGACGGACGGTCTTTCGGCCTTGGGGAGACCACCTGTCCGGTTCGCGGATGTGTAAGATCCATAAGGTCCCCTCCTAAAAGTTTTGCGAGTATTTTTGGATAAGTGAATTCGTTTGCACTTTTAATCTATCGTATGGGGATGTTACCGCAAAGTCAACGAATCGGAGCCTTTTGTAATGCAAATGTAAAGTGCCGTAAAATGTCGTAAAGTGGCGCCCGCTCTCTGCTGCGGACCGAATAGGCTGGACTTTTTACAGACTTTTGCTAAGATATAAATGACTGAAAATATGTAACCATGTTTCATTTAGTGAAACGTGAAAGGAAGAGAGCCGTGGATGACGACCGTAAACTGACGGTGCGCGCCGTGGAGCGTGCGCTCGATATTCTGTTGTGCTTTACAAGAGACAGCGATCTGAGCCTGACCGAGATTGCCGGAGGCATCGGCCTTCACAAGAGCACGGTGCATCGGCTGTTGGCGACGCTTGAGGATAGAGGCTTCATCACCCGCAACCCGGCTACGGAGAAATACAGGCTCGGCATCCGGATCTGGGAGCTGTCGACCCATCTTCCGGTCGCGGAGCACCCGGGGACGCTGCTGCTGCCCGCGATGGAGCGGCTGCGCGACCGGTTGGGCGAGACGGTCAGCCTGTACCTCCGGGACGGACTTGAACGGGTGCGTATCCAGGCGGTGCAGAGCAACCAGGCCATCCGGCGCGTGGCGCCGATTGGCGCCAGGCTGCCGCTGTCCGTC
>NZ_ASSC01000044.1 GCF_000520735.1 Paenibacillus forsythiae T98 | reverse complement strand
TGCGGATCCGTTAAGGAATCCCCCGATTTTTTATAAAATTTTCGATAACCTGCATATCTTCTCCCGTTTTGGGTAATGCTATCCTAATGAGGTTTTTTGCTATACCCAATTTAAGCGAAATCAGGCATTGTAGCCAAATCAGCTATCCTAATGATGTTGTGCAACCGATTCCTCGCTTCTGAATTCAGGCATATGCTAGTCAGCATCATGTCTCTGCGGTTATCCACCGGGCGTCCATCGCATCCAATTGCCGCTCGCCTACCCTCTGCATTCTGTCACCTTTTTCTGAAATGCCAGGATTGCTTTGTAGTTGTTTTTTTGAGTTGTACATTTGTTGGAACTTATCTAAATTGAATAGGTGGTTATTACATGGATCTTCAAATTTCCGATTTGGAAGAAATGAAGCTGACCGATTTATACAAGCTGGCAAAGAAATATCAGATTCCTTATTATGGGCAGATGAAGAAGAGGGAGCTGATCTTTGCTATTCTGCGTGCCCAGGCGGAACAGAGCGGTCTGATGTTTATGGAAGGCGTGCTGGAAATCTTGCCGGAGGGTTACGGTTTTCTTAGACCGATCAACTACTTGCCAAGTGCTGAGGATATTTATATTTCGGCTTCGCAGATCCGCAAATTTGATCTCCGTACCGGAGATCTGGTATCAGGCAAATGTCGGACCCCCAAAGAGAATGAACGTTATTTCGGACTGCTTCAGGTCAATGCCGTCAATGGCGAGAATCCGGCCAGCGCGGCCGAACGCCTTCATTTTCCAGCGCTTACGCCGCTATATCCCCAGGACAAGCTTTCGCTTGAAGCCTCGACAACTCATTTGTCCACCCGGATCATGGATCTGCTCGCACCTGTCGGCCTCGGGCAGCGCGGTTTGATCGTCGCTCCGCCCAAAGCCGGCAAGACTCTCCTGCTCAAAGAGATTGCCAACAGCATCTCCACGAACAATCCCGAGATTGAGCTGTTTGTGCTGCTGATTGACGAACGTCCCGAGGAAGTAACCGATATGCAGCGCTCCGTAAAGGGCGAAGTGGTCGCGTCGACGTTCGACGAGCTTCCCGAGAACCATATCAAGGTGGCGGAGCTTGTGCTTCAGCGGGCGCTTCGTCTTGTCGAGCACAAAAAAGATGTCGTTATCCTGCTGGACAGCATCACTCGTCTGGCCCGTGCCTACAATCTTGTTGTTCCGCCTTCCGGCCGGACGCTTAGCGGCGGGATTGATCCGGCGGCATTCCACCGGCCGAAGCGGTTCTTCGGTTCGGCGCGGAATGTCGAGGAAGGCGGAAGCCTGACCATTCTCGCGACGGCGCTGATTGATACCGGTTCGCGGATGGATGATATCATTTATGAAGAATTCAAGGGTACGGGGAATATGGAGCTTCATCTCGACCGGAAGCTTGCGGAGCGCCGCATTTTTCCGGCTATCGATATCCGCCGCTCCGGTACGCGCCGCGAAGAGGTGCTGCTGAGCAAGGAGGAGCTGGATACCATTTGGACGATCCGCAAGAGTATGAACGATTCCTACGACTTTGTGGAGAGCTTCATTAAGAAGCTGCGCGACAGCAAGACGAACGCCGAATTCCTGGCTTCCTTCGATGCTTCGGGCGGTAAGGATTCGGCAGGCGCCC
>NZ_ASSC01000043.1 GCF_000520735.1 Paenibacillus forsythiae T98 | reverse complement strand
CCAGCTTGCGCAGGAGCCCTTCAGCCATGGGACTGCGGCATGTGTTGCCGGTGCAGACGAACAAAACATGAAGCATGCAGATCACCTCCATGGGATTATTCTTTTGCCGCTATTGTATCAGAAGATGAACAGCAAGCCAAACCCGAGCAGGATCGCCCCGCCGAGCGCCTCCCCGTACTCTCCGAGTCCTCGGCTTACGCGCCGACCAAGCAGCAGCCCGGAGATCGACATCAGCCCGCCGCAGGCCCCGAAGGCCAGCACCGTCAGCAGCACATTGCTCACGAATACGCCGAGCGAGACGCCGACCGAGAACGAGTCGATGCTGACGCTGAGCGAAATGAGCAGCATCCCCCAAAGCGTCCGGTGGTCGACGCTCCTCATCCCGCCGTTCTCCCCGGTGCGGAACGAGCCGAGCACCATGTGCCCGCCGAGCGCCACCAGCAGCGCTCCGGCGGCAATTCCCGCCACCCTGCCCAGCAAATGTCCGATGTAGCTTCCGGCAACCAGCCCAAGCAGAGGCATCAGCACATGAAAAAAAGCAACGAGCAGGCTCATTTGCAGCACATGAAGAAGACGGATGCCTCTCATTCCGATTCCTACGCCAAGCGAAAAGGCATCCATTCCAAGAGCAAGCGCCATGATTGCAATGGTTACGATCTGGCCCCATCCGGCCGATACTTCTCCCATGCCCATCACCATACCTCCATGTCCCGAATATCTTGTACAATCACGATATGCGGACAAGAGGACAATCATTCTAGAAATTGGAAAAACAGAGCTATTCGGCGTCAATTATGCGGCCGGCGGCG
>NZ_ASSC01000042.1 GCF_000520735.1 Paenibacillus forsythiae T98 | reverse complement strand
GGCCCGCTCCCGGGATACCCGGGGGCGGGCCGCTGTTCGTCTTGCCGGAGCTTAGTACCGGGGTGTACGCCGCGCGGACGAAATCCCCTCAATCAGCAGGACCAGCGCGGTGATGGCGTGCATAATCCAGCCTACGATCGGAATGAAAGCGATAATGGAAGTAACGACTCCGATAACGTTGCCGGTGACAGGCCCGCGCTCATTGTACAATACGAATATAGCGACGGCATGCAGCAGAAACGCGACCCCAAGCGGCAGCCAGGCGTTGGCCAGCACGAATGCGCCGCCGATGAACGGGATCGCGAGAAAAGCCTCGTAAGCAAAAGTGCCCCATTTCAACAATTTTCCCCAAGGAGACATCATCTTCACCAACCTTTCCTTAATATTACTATTCCATAGTACGTGCGGTGATACAAGGGAAGCCGCCCATTATGATCCTTCTGCTTCTTTTTAACCGCTGCGCGGATGGGGTAATACTCGTTGTGGGTCATTAACGATTGCAGGAGGAACGTATGATGGATTATGCATTCATTACGATCAAGCTGGTCACCGGTTTCATCGGTTTATGGATCATGACGCGGCTGCTCGGGAAAAAAGAGATTTCCCAGCTGACTCCCTTCGATTTTGTCTCCGCGATGATGCTTAGTGAAATTGTGGGGAACACGATATATCAGGAGGATACCCGGTACCTTGAGCTGATCTACGGACTGCTGCTGTGGGGCGTACTATCCTATCTATTCGAAAAAGTGACACAGCATGCCAAGCGGATGCGCGCGCCGCTCGAAGGCACAACCTCCATCCTGATCCGCGACGGCAAAATCGACATGAGGGAAATGAAGCGGAGCCGTCTCGACTTCGGCCAACTGCGGATGATGCTGCGCCAGAAGGATGTTTTTGCCCTGGAGGAAGTGGCGTATGCTATATTTGAGAACAACGGGTCGCTCAGCGTCATGAAGAAGCCTGGCTACGAAACGCCGTCCAGGAAAGACCTTGGAATGCCGCATGGAGGATCTTTTTTTGTCTACTCGCTCATTGAGGAGGGGGACATTATGGAGGATAATCTGAAGAAGATCGGCAAGGACAAGGAATGGCTGGAACGCGGGCTTCGGGATCAGGGCTACCGGGATATGAAATCACTGGCTTTTGTCGAATGGAGCAGGGAGGGCGGCTTTTTTGTCATGGAGGGCTAAGAGGGGCCAGGTATGGGGGAAATGCGGTGCAGAGAAAGGAACGAAGGCGATATAGAAAGCGGGGAGCGTATGAAAAAGAGATATTCCGCAGCTATGGTGCTTTACATGCTAGTATTGGTTTTGGCGTTTCTATCTCTTATGGCAGGCGGAGAGAAGAGCGGCGGCGGTTTTTTCGATTTCAGTGGGCTGGCTACCGCCTTCGGCATCGGAATTGCTGTAGTGGGGACGTTGCTTTTTGCGCTCTACTTGCTGCTTGTTTATACCTACAGTAGAGGGTGGAGGACATTCCTGGTTACGATTTCCGTGCTGGCCGGAATCCTGTTAATAGGCACTGCTTCGGGATTAATAAAATCGAAAGTAGCGCAAAACAAGAATCTGGATTTCTCTTCCGCCATCGTTCTTCAACCCGGAACCCGGCACATGGAACTGGACCATAGCCAAAGCCAGGCGAGAGAAACGAAGTATAAGTTCTTGCCACAGCGGGATGGAGAATTGACGATCCAGTTAACGCCTGTCGGATGGGATGACCAAATCAGAGCGATATCTGTTTACGATTCCCGTAAGAAAAAGATGATCAGGCGAAACGGGAACGTCCCGTCGCATGTCAAAATCAGCGATGCCGTGTCCGGTCAATGGGTCTACGTTACTGTACAAACACGATCAGCTTATGACGTCTACCGGATTACTATAGATCAATAGCCGGGGTGGGATTCCAGATGTAATCGAAAGACGGGTGAAGTACACTCGTCATGGTCTGGCTCAAAACCGAAATAAAATGCGGATTAAAGGGAAAAGCTCCATCGGTGAGCATAAAAAAATTACAAGGCAGAAAGTAGGGGAAAGGCTATGAAAATGGTACTGTTCGGCGCATCGGGAACGATTGGCCGAGCCATCCTGGAAGAAGCGCTGAAGCGAAACCATGAGGTGACAGCGGCTGTCCGGCGGCCGGAGGCGCTGGAAATTCAGCACAGCGGTCTGCTTACACTTTCCGCCGATTTGCTGAGACCGGAAGAGGTGACGCAGGCTGCCAAAGACCATGAGGCGGCAATCAGCGCCTACGGCCCGGAATTCGGAGCGGAGGGTGAACTGCTTGAAGCAGCCCGCTCGCTGGTCGAAGGACTGAAGACAGCCGGGGTGAAGCGGCTGATTGTGGTCGGCGGCGCGGGAAGCCTGAAGACGGACTCGGGCGAACGGTTGATGGACACGCCTGGGTTCCCGGAGGAAGTGAAGCCGCTTGCGGCGGCCCATGCCGACGCTTATGAAATCTATGCGCAGTCCGGTCTTGACTACACATATGCCAGTCCCGCTGCGGTGATTAGTCCGGGGCGCCGTACGGGACAATTCCGTATCGGTCTGGACCGGCTCGTTGTGGACGAGAACGGCAGAAGCGAGATCAGCGTGGAGGATTACGCCGCAGCCGTTATTGATGAATTGGAGGAAGGGAATTTCATAGGCGGACGGTTCACGGTGGGCTATTGACGCGCAATAAGGAGAGGGGATAACAGGGATGCATTTGGTGACGGCGGAAGAAATGCGGCGGCTTGACCGCATTACGATAGAACGGCTCGGCATTCCGGCGGTTGCCCTGATGGAAAATGCCGGGCGTGCCATCGCGGAGGAGATTATTGCCTTCTGCAATCATCGGGACGGGGACGGAGCGGCAGGCGATGCGTGTCAGGGAACAGGGGCAGCCCGGTACAGCAGCGGGCCGGGCCATGCCGGAGC
>NZ_ASSC01000041.1 GCF_000520735.1 Paenibacillus forsythiae T98 | reverse complement strand
TTGGCGAGACACCGCAATAAAAGGGGGTATTCCGGCAGAGGGCATGAACCGCATAGTGGGCGTACGCATACCTTATAGAATCAGTCGGCTATGAGGGGGCGCTTCCCGCTATGGGAATCCAGCTAACGGCAATCCATTACGTGTATCTGGCGTTCATTGTGTTCATTATGGCGCTGCTTATCAAGCGGCGCGATACAACGATGATTTGTGTAACCGGCATTTTTGTCCTGGGACTCCTGGCGACAGAGACGCTCGTCGGCTCGATATCCGGCGTGTTCAACTCCTTTGTCTACGCAACGAAAGAACTGATGGGAACGATTATGATCATTTCCATTATTGTGGCTATGAGCCGGGTGCTGATGATTACCGGCATCAACGAGACGATGGTATCGCCGCTCACCCGGCTTCTCCGCACACCGGCAATGGCCTATTGGGGAATTGGCATTATTATGATGATTGCCTCCCTCTTTTTCTGGCCCTCGCCAGCGGTCGCTCTGGTTGGTGCGGTCCTGCTTCCGGTGGCGCTGCGGGTCGGTCTGCCCGCGCTTGGAGCCGCAGTGGCTATGAATCTGTTCGGTCACGGCATCGCCCTCTCCGGCGACTACATTATTCAGGGGGCGCCCAAGCTGACGGCGGACGCTGCGGGCTTACCGGTCGCTGGCGTGATGGAGGCGAGCGTTCCGCTCGTCGCGGTCATGGGGATCGTAACGACCGCCGCTGCCTTCTGGATGATGCGCAGGGATCAGAAGAAAGGGGCCTGGAGAGACGGCCTCGTCTCCAAGGCGCGGACAGCGGGCGTATTCGAGGAGTCTCCTTCTCCTCCTCAGATGGCCGTTCTTCATCCCCGAACGAAAAAAACGTTGGCCCTCCTCATTCCGCTGCTGTTCCTCGCCGATGTAGCGGCGATGTTCCTCCTGCATCTTCAAGGCGGCGACGCGACCGCTCTGATCGGCGGCACTGCGGTCCTCATTTTAATCGTCGTAACCTTGCTTGCGCACCGCAACCAGGGGCTTGAGCAGATCACCTCCTACCTCATCGACGGCTTCGTCTTCGGCTTCAAGGTGTTCGGCCCCGTCATCCCGATTGCGGCCTTCTTCTATTTAGGCGATTCGGCGTTCACCGAGCTGTTCGGCCAAGTCCTCCCCGAAGCCTCGCATGGCATCGTGAACGACCTTGGCGTGGCGCTGGCAAACGCTGTGCCGCTTAACGGCATCGTCGGCGCGATTACGCTGACTCTTACCGGCGCCATTACCGGACTCGACGGCTCCGGCTTCTCCGGCATTTCGCTTGTCGGCTCCATTGCGCATCTGTTTGCCGCCGCCATCGGCTC
>NZ_ASSC01000040.1 GCF_000520735.1 Paenibacillus forsythiae T98 | reverse complement strand
GCCCCCCGCCCCCAGCCACAAACGGCGCGTTCTGGGCGATGACGATGAGGATGGGGCCTGGCAGACGAGATTTACCGCAGAATAGGACGCCAGCACCGACAGCGCGAAAGACAGCAGCATAATCCATATATTGTAGTGGATTTCCATATGATCCATAAGTTAACCTCTTCACCGGTTTAATAATAATCTGATTTTGCCTTGACGCGAATTCAAGCCGCCAATTAACACAATGAAAGGTTCGCGAAGAAGCTGCTCTAGCTGTATTCTACTCTGTATTCGGTGGACTGTCTAAGTAAATACTGGAACTTGCGCCCATTTTCCGGGCCGCTCAAAAAATGTCCATATTTGTCGAAAAATCCCCCAGCGGCGCACCTGGCCCCTCCCCATTTCACCGTAAACCGTACCCGCCGGTAAAACCGTATGCCCGTTATCATGAAAGAAGCAGAGCGGCGCCGAGAACGGCGATGCGCGAAATATTCAACAGGACGAAATTTCGTACGGACAGGACAAAGGTCGCCGCTTTTTCCTGTCTGGCCGAGAACTTCGCGAGGTTGCGGCGCAGGGGAACCCATGTCAGCAGAGGGAGCAGCACCAGCAGAGGGGGGATGCCCAGAATGAGCAATATGGCCAGGTCGGCATAAGACACATAGTAGAGCAGCCTGAACAGCGTGAGCGCCCTGGCTTTGCCGATGTAGACTGGCAGCGTGTAGCGGCGGTTCTCGACGTCCTCCTCCATGTCGCAGATGTTGTTCGCCAGCATGATATTCGAAATGCCGAGAATGGCCGGCGCCGAGAACCAGAACAGGTAGGCCGTCTCCACAAGGTTCAGATCAACATGCGCCCAGCCCCGCTCCAGAGTCAGCATCGCCAGCGTCCCGTCCGTATGGATATAAGCGGAGATAAAGATAATGACAAAGCCCATGAACAGCCCTGAGAACAGCTCCCCGAGCGGCATGCGGGAGATCGGGATCGGCCCGAACGAGTACAGGATGCCAATCAGAAAGGACAGCCCACCCAGCAGAAAGAGGAGCAGGCTCGTCTCGGCCACCAGCAGCAGCCCGCAGCCCGCCGCCAGCAGGAGCAGCAGAATGATCGTGCCTGCCACAACACCTTCCTTCAGGTTGCGCCGGACAATGGGATTATGCGTTTCATAGCCATAGCCGTGCGTTCTGGACGCTTTCTTAAAATCGTAATAGTTGTTGATGGCCGTTGTCGCCATATCAAAGCAGAGCAGCGATACCAGCATTAGCGCAAAGCGCCCCGCATAAAAAGTGTCGAACCGGTAAAAAGCATACAACGTTCCCATGATAAAAGGAATCACACTTGCGACCTTCGTCCGGATTTCGACCAATTCCAAAAAGCTTCTTCCGTTCACTGCCTCACCCAGCCTTATTCATCTATAGTTGTCACTGTTATTATACAAATGAATGTCACAAGTTCCAGCATTTTTCGATAAAATCCCCCCTTGTGCATTATAGGCAAGCTCCAAGCGATATGGTATGATAGGCAGGCTTATTACGGAATCGATTCCATCCGTTTAAGTCAACACTTATAACCGTATTGGGGGCTTTATTGTTTATGTCAGCGCAAACCTCGTCAACCCAGTCTGTCAAAGTCGTCACCGCCGATCCGAGCGCGATCGGTCTGTTCGGACTGGCCATCGTCACGCTCGTGGCATCCTCGCAAAAGCTGGAGATCACCAGCGGCCTGAGCTATGTGATCCCGTGGGCGATTTTCCTCGGCGCCTTCGCCCAGCTGTTCGCCTGCATCCAGGACGCCAAGCACAATAACACCTTCGGCATGACCGCTTTTGGAGCCTACGCCTTTTTCTGGTTCGGCATGGCCGGAAGCTGGCTGATCAAGCTTGGCGTATTCGGCGCGGCGCTTGCCGGGGCCATCGATCCGAAGCAGCTTGGTTTCGCCTTCCTCGGCTACCTGATCTTTACGCTGTTCATGACCATTGGCGCTACCGAGACCAACAAAGTGCTGCTCATTATTTTTATACTGATCGACCTGTTGTTTCTCGGCCTCACCTTCAATTCTTTTGAGATCGCGGCGGAAGCCTTCCACCGGCTGGCGGCCTTCTCGGAGCTTGGCATCGGCATCGTCTCCCTGTACGGCTGCGGCGCCTCCGTGCTGAACGCTCATTTCGGACGCACGTTCTTACCGCTCGGCGCTCCGCTTCGCATATTCAAGAAATAACGATCCGTACCGGGAGCAAGTCAGCTTGACGGATTTTTTGCGTTGCTTCTTGCATGAGGCATGCGCGAAAAATCCGTTTCTTTTTTTATATTGCGAGCACCGAATCATTCTATTGACCTGCCGCTCTACTAATGACATGCTAGATTAATAACTTTTTGTCGTATCGGAGGCAGATTATGGCTTTCCTCAAGAACAAGCCTTTAACAATCATCCTCGTCTTCATCGTCGTCCTTCAAATTGCGCTATTCTACTACTATACCCTATCGGTTGACCGGGAGTATCGGACCGCAAAAGCTGATTTGTCATCTCAAGCCCATATGCTGACATCGTATATTGAGGAGAGAGCCTCGATTGTCAAGGGCGTCAGCTCCTTTGTCCAAACCGTCGGTTTCGATGCCGAACCTGGCGAAATAAACCGCTACCTGTCCACCGCCTATCACAGCACCAATCACATGATGAATGTTGCGATCGCGCCGGAAGGCATTATCCGCTACCTCTATCCGATTACCGGAAATACGGCCATTCTCAACAAGAG
>NZ_ASSC01000039.1 GCF_000520735.1 Paenibacillus forsythiae T98 | reverse complement strand
CAGGGAGGCCGCGGCTGCCGCCGAGATGCAGCGTGAGCGGCTGAGTGAAGCGCAGAGCTACGGCGAATCGTGGAGAGCGAGCTATGAGGAGCTGAAGCAGGCGCAGCAGCAGTGGGCCGAGACGGAAGCGAAGCTTCGTGAGGAAATCGAGGTGTGGCAGCAGGAGGCCGAAGAGGGCGAGCGGGTGCGCGATTCGCTGAGCCAGGAACGCAGCGACGCTCTCCAGAAGCTGGGCGAGCTTGGAGAAAGCTACGAGCTGGTTCAGGGGCAGCTGCGGCTGCTTCAAGCCGAGTTCGAAATGCGGCATAGCGAACTGGAACGCGTTACCCAGGAGCATCAGAAGCTGCAGGCGGAATATGCCAAGCTGCAAAATGAATATAATGAATGGATTCAACTTATCGAACAGGATAGTTGAATGGCGGCGCATGATGAAAGGGCAGCCTCGCGGAGAAATCCGGAGGCTGCCCTTTTAAATAGGCAACAATATTAATATCATTCAACGATGATGTCAGCGCTCATTTGGCTGTGCCTTGAGCCGCAAAATACGGAGCAGTTCATTCGGAACGTGCCTGTCTGCTCGGGAACAATGACTTGGGAGCTATGCTTCCCGTTCCTGCAGAAAGTTAAAAAGATGCAAAAGCGATTTAAATTTATTATAATGAAAATCATTGTACTAAGGAATACTTTATCACCTTGGCCAAGAGACTTCATCTCACCAAGCAGGGGATGAAACGTCGCTTTATGTGTTCGACACCGAACATATATTCTATTATTAAAATACATAGGTTAAAAGTAGGGGATTCTCATTAGTGGAACTGCTGTTTTACTGAATACGGAAGTCTGGCACCGAAGAATATTGAATGTATACTGGGCATTGGCCGCCATTGCGCTGATCGGGCAGGCTTTCTGTGCGCTGATCGGCTTGAAGCCGGAACCTTACCGCGCTATTTCGGAACAGGCCGGATATTTGTTAATCTTGTGCAATTTGCTTATTTTTCTGAGCGTCATCCTGGCCGAGATCTGGCTGCGCTCCGACCTTGGATTTCAGAAGCAGATGGTGATCGGCTGCGGGTTCTTGATTTCTTGCCTGTTGTACTTTGTCAGCCTGCCCTATGTCGACGGAGCGCAAATGGCGCTGATGATGCCGGCCATGACCGCGCTTATTTATTTTGACCGCAGGATGCTGTACATCTTCGGACTGCTCAGTCTCTTCGATTATGCCGGCATTTATTTCCTGCTGGAGCGGGGTCTGCTGAGTAAACCGCTGACTGAGTTTTTGATGATGGAATGCATCTTTATCGTATTTGTGATCCTCGCGCATGGAGTTATCGTGCGGGCGCATGAAACGAATGAATATTTGGAGCAGCTGACCCAGTCGGAGCAGGGGCTGCTGGTTGAACGGGCGATTGCCGACAAGCTGCTGAAGATTGATGCGCTGACCGGACTTTACAACCACAAGACCTTCCACGAGTATCTGGACTCGCTGCTGGAGCAGTGCGAGACGAATGGGCTGCGTCTGCAGCTCGCCTTGTTTGATATTGACAATTTCAAGCAGGTGAACGATACATACGGACATTGGATTGGAGACATTGTGCTGAAGGAGGTTGCGGGGAAGATTGGCAGAATGATCGGTCCGAATGACTTTGCCGCAAGATATGGGGGAGAAGAGTTCGCGATTATTTTTACGGACAAAGACCCGGATGAAGCCTATGCGCTGGTGGAAGACCTCCGGTCCGACATAGCCGGACTGGAGCATCCTTATGCGGGCGGCAGACCCATTACCGTCAGCATCGGCTTATGCCGCTACCGTGCAGGCGATGGCAAGGAGCTATTGTTCCGCAGGACGGACGAGTCCCTCTATTTGGCCAAACACAGCGGCAAGAACCGGGTGGTCACCTCCGGGGAGAACGAGCCCGTGCCGGTCTGATCTGCAAAAGAAGCCGCCCTTTCACGGATGGTGTCAGGGAGGCTTCTTTTTTCGCTTCGGGATTTCCGGTTATTTACCGGCCTCAAACGGGGTAGAGACAGGCAGAAACAGGTCAATAATCCCAATGACCAGAGCTGCGAGGAGAGCGCCGATAATGGATACGCTAACGCCCGCCACAATGAACTGCGCCAGCCAGATCACAAGCGCGCTCACCAGGAACCCTACGATACCGCGGCCGAACGGTGTTGTTTTGCGTCCGAAAATGCCTTCCGCAATCCACCCCAGCAGTGCGATGACCAGAGCAAGCATAAGGGCGCTCCAGAAGCCGCCGACGCTGAAATTCGGAACAATCCAGCCAACCACAAGAAGGACCAGCGCGGAAACGATGAAGCGGACAACATGACCCAAAAATCTCACTGTACAAGCCTCCTTTGCTTTTTAGCTTTAAGGATTCGTGCAAGGGTTATTGTACACAGAAACATTCTCCGTTATGTTGGTAAAACGTACCCAAATAGCGAAATTGAGCCACATTCGGTATAATGATTTCTATAATGAAGGGAGCTGTGACCGTAATTGGACGACAAGATTTTGCATACTCTTGAGTATCAAAAGATCATAGATAAATTGGCGCAATATATACAAACTCCGATGGGACTCTTCATGGCCGAGAAACTGAAGCCCTCCGGCGATTTCGAAGCCGTCAAGCTGCTGCTTCAGGCGACGGACGAGGCGGCGACGGTTGACCGGTTGAAAGGGGTGCCGTCCTTCGGCGGGATAACGGATATCAAATCTTCACTGAAGCGGGCCTCCATCGGCGGAATGCTCGGCCCCCATGAGCTGCTGGCCGTAGGGAACACCATTGGCGGAGGCCGGCGGGTCAAGCGCTTTTTGGCCGCGATGCATGAAGAAGAACCGATCCCGATGCTCTTTGAACTGAGCGATCTGGTCTCGGAGCAGAAGCCCGTGGAGGACGCCATTCGCTCCGCCATCGACGAGAACGCGGAGGTGCTCGATTCGGCCAGCGCCGAGCTGTCCCAGGTCCGCAGGGAGCTTAGAACCGGCGAGACAAGAATCCGCGAGAAGCTGGATTCGATGATCCGCTCCTCTTCCGTCTCGAAGATGCTGCAGGATCAACTGGTCACCATCCGCGGCGACCGGTTCGTCATTCCGGTGAAGGCGGAATACCGCTCACACTTCGGCGGCATCGTTCACGACCAGTCGGGGTCGGGAGCAACGCTGTTTATCGAGCCGGAATCGATTGTCGCAATGAACAACAAGCTCAGGGAGACGCGGCTGCGTGAAGAGCGGGAGATTGAGATCATTCTGCGGAAGCTGACCGCGCTTGTCGGTGAAATTGCCGAGGAGACGGCGTATGACGTCGATATTCTCGGTCAGCTTGATTTTATATTCGCCAAGGCCCGCCTGGCGCGGGAAATGAAAGCGGCGCGTCCCCGGATGAACGACCGCGGCTATTTGAAGCTGCGCAAAGGCAGACACCCGCTTATTGCCGCAGAGTCCGTCGTTCCGCTGGATGTGGAGCTTGGCAACCAGTACAGCTCCATTATTGTGACCGGCCCGAATACGGGCGGGAAGACCGTTACGCTGAAGACAATCGGGCTGCTCAGCCTGATGTCGATGTCCGGTCTGTTCATTCCGGCCGAGGAAGGCAGCCAAATGTGCGTGTTCGACGCCATTTATGCCGACATTGGAGACGAGCAGAGCATCGAGCAGAGCCTGAGCACCTTCTCCAGCCATATGACCAATATTATATCCATTCTGAATCGCATGACTCCCAAAAGCCTGGTATTGCTCGACGAGGTCGGAGCGGGAACGGACCCGGCGGAAGGCTCCGCGCTGGCCATCGCCATCCTGGAGCATATCCACCGGACGGGATGCCGGATGGTGGCTACGACGCATTACAGCGAGCTTAAGGCTTATGCGTATGAACGCAAGGGCGTCATCAACGCCAGCATGGAATTCGATGTGCAGAGCCTTCGCCCGACATACCGTCTGCTGGTTGGCGTTCCGGGCCGAAGCAAC
>NZ_ASSC01000038.1 GCF_000520735.1 Paenibacillus forsythiae T98 | reverse complement strand
GCAGCAGCCGCGCCGTGCTGGAGCGGCTGCTGCTGCGTGATATTCCCTATGTCGATTACGGCGAAGGGCAATTATTGTACGAGCATTGGCTTATTTCGCCGGTCATCAGCCATTTGCGGCTGACCGTGAACCGGCGCGATTTTGCCGCCATCGAGGACATGCTGCCGACGCTGTATGTCGGACGGGAGCAGGGGATGGCGCATATCCGCCGGATGGAAGCGGCTCAGCCGAAGCGGGGGCCGCTGATCCATCTGCGGAGCCTGCCGGGGCTGGCGGAGTTTCGCCAGGATGCCATTCGCGAGCGGCTGGACATGCTCCGCCATCTGCGGGAGCTTACGCCGGTTCAGGCGATCCGGCAGATCCGCAGCCGGTTCTACGATTCGTTCGTTCTGGCGAACGAGCGCCATCAGGCGACGCTGCACCGGGAGACGCTCAAGGAAATGCTGGACGAGCTGGAGCTGTCGGCGGGACGCTTCGGCAGCATCCCTCTTTTTCTGGATTATCTTGACGAGATAACGTCAAGGAACGAGCAGCACCGTTCCCCCGGCGGTACAGAGCAGGAGGACCGCGTCGCGCTGATGACAATCCACAAGTCGAAGGGGCTGGAGTTCCCCGTCGTCATGCTGCTCGGCGCGTCC
>NZ_ASSC01000037.1 GCF_000520735.1 Paenibacillus forsythiae T98 | reverse complement strand
CGCAGCGCCGACCTGGCCAGGCTCCGCCGCGCGGCCTTAGAGACGCGCGGCCTCGTGATGACGTACAAGGGCGAGCCGATTACGGCCTCGTTCTTCGCCTCCAGCGGAGGATTTACGGAGAATTCGGAGGATTACTGGAAGGCGACCGTGCCTTACCTGCGCAGCGTGGCGAGCCCCTGGGACCGGGAGGTGGCGCCGGGGCTTAAGGCTACCGAGACCTTCAGCGTCTCGGAGCTGAGAGGGAGGCTGGGCATCGCGGGGGACAACGGAGCGGGTGCGCGGAAGGTGTTCTCCCCATCGGGAGGAGACGCGTCGGGCAAGATTTTGCCGCTCTCGGCGGAATCAGCCGCTGCAGGCGCGCCGCAGATGAAGGTGCTGTCGCTCACCTCAGGCCGCCGGGTCAAGGAGATTTCGATTGACGGCAAGGTGTTCACGGGACGCGAAGTGCGGGAGAGGCTCGGGCTGCGCTCCAGCCAGTTCACCTGGACGATGGGTCACGGGCGGATTGCCATTACAACTTATGGGAGCGGCCACGGCGTCGGCATGAGTCAATGGGGAGCGAACGGGATGGCGAAGGAGGGCGCTACGGCGACGCAGATTCTCAAACACTACTACAGCGGAATATCGTTTTCGCAAGTCTCGACTCTTTTGAAAAAATAAAGTGCAAGAAACGTATAAAAGCGAACCGCCCGGTAACACTGGTTACTGAGGTGATAGCAAATGAATGAACAAAACCAAAACAAACCGTCCACTGAAGAATCTCTCAAAACCAAACAGGGAGAAACGGGCAGCCAGCCTTCTTCATGGAACAGACTGTTCTCCAAACGGTGGGTATTTCCGGCAGTCTACACAGCGGCAGCGGCAATTATACTAACCTTGGTGTGGGTCTATCAGGATGCCGGCCAAAAGCCGCTTTCGACAGACACCGCCGCCGTTGTCTCTAAGGATGTCGGAGCTTCCGGCGATAAGGCCGGGGCTGCGAATGCGGGAGAAGAACCGAATGCGCTGGAGGTTGCCGCTTCGGCGGAGAGCCTGGCCTGGCCGGTGGCCAACCCGGGCGAAGTGGAAGTCGTCAAGCCGTACTACGACGAGAACGGTACCGAGCAGAACCATATCGAGGCCATCGTGCAAAGCGGCGATACCTTTACGCCCAACACCGGCATCGACCTTGCCCGCGAGGACAACAAGGCATTTGACGTCAAGGCCGCCATCAGCGGCGAAGTAACCCGGGTCGAGGATGTGGCAACGCTCGGCACGGTTGTCGAGGTGACCCAAGGCAATCTGAAGACGGTCTACCAAAGTCTCGGAGAAGCCAAAGTGAAGCAGGGGGATCAGGTGAAGCAGGGCGACACGCTTGCCGCCGCCGGACGCAATGAAATCGAGAAGGATCTGGGCAACCACCTGCATTTTGAGGTGTACCAGGACGGCAAGGTCGTCAATCCCTCGGAGCTGCTTCCGCAAAAATCGCAGCAATAGCATAGACCACAAGGCAGGGGGACGCTCGTCCTCCTGCTTTTTCGTGCCGCTCCGCTTTAGGCTAGGAGCAAAGTCCCCGCTTTCTGGGCTTTTTTACGGTTGTCCCGCAAATAAAATGAGCCTGCCCCGGCTTGTCATCCCGTTAAAGCGCGAATATATAGGCCCGCCACTCATATAATGTACCAAACTATCCACAGTTGGGAGGCGGGAGCGTGCACGATTACATCAAGGAACGTACGATTAAAATCGGACGCTGCATCGTGGAAACCAGGCATACGGTGCGGACTATAGCCAAAGAATTCGGCGTTTCCAAAAGCACGGTGCATAAAGATTTGACCGAGCGGTTGCCGGAAATCAATCCTGATCTGGCCGATCAGGTGAAGCACATTCTTGAATACCACAAATCCATCCGTCATCTCCGGGGGGGCGAGGCCACAAAAATCAAATATAAGAAAAACACGGGGAAGAAGCGGGAGGTGGCCGTAGCGGTAAAACCGTAATATTCTCATTGAACTTCTCCCCTAAAGTATGGTAATTTTAAATTTGGTACTAACTTATATCTCTCATCTAAAATAATTACTTTGGGGGCTCTTTCATTATGCTTAGCAAGGACATCGGAATCGATCTCGGCACAGCCAATGTGCTTATTCATGTTAAAGGAAAAGGAGTCGTTCTGGATGAGCCTTCCGTGGTCACGCTTGAAAGCGACACGAAGAGGGTCCTTGCGGTGGGAGAACAGGCGCGCCGTATGGTTGGCCGCACCCCCGGAAACATCTCGACGATTCGTCCGCTCCGCGATGGCGTTATCGCCGATTTTGAAATTACGGAGACGATGCTGAAATATTTCATCGACCGCGTCGGAGGCCGCACCTGGTACGCGCGTCCCCGCATTTTGATCTGCGCCCCTACGAATATTACCTCTGTTGAGCAGAAATCGATCCGCGAAGCGGCGGAGCGCAGCGGGGCGAAGGAAGTCTTCATGGAAGAGGAACCGAAGGCTGCGGCAATCGGAGCGGGCATGGACATTTATCAACCTAGCGGAAATATGGTCGTCGACATCGGCGGCGGAACGACGGATGTAGCCGTACTCTCCATG